>CAYROB010000020.1:9481-12327 GCA_964425775.1 uncultured Carnobacteriaceae bacterium | reverse complement strand
GCTCGCTGTCTTTCTGGATGTGCAATTACCGGAATCATATCCGCAGCAATCATTTCCTTAAGATAAGATTTCCCAAAAGATGGGAAGTCCCCCCAAGAAAATTCAACCAAGTAATACTTACCCTCTTCATCTAATGGAAGATAATTTCCAGCAAATAATTCATCTAGAAACTCTTCATTCATTCGAATTTCCTGTCCAGGTGAAACACTCAAAGGAATATTTGCTGCTTGAATTGCCTTTTCAACTTCTTTAGTTAATCGAACAACCTTATCTTTTTCATTTACAACCCATTTTCGGTTGTGGTGTGGTGTTAATACCGCATGGCTAACCCCTTCATCTACTGCTGATTGTGCTAGTCGCAATGTCTCAGCCATTGAATCCGCACCATCGTCAACGTTTGGAATAAAGTGAGTATGCAAATCAATCAATTAAATAATCCCCTTTATAAGATAGTATCCCTATTCTATCACATTAAGCTAGGCAATTTAAAAGTATAACCCTTTGAATTTGACACTGTTTTGCTTTCACTCTTTAATCTAGATTTCTTCCATAACTTTTGCAACTTGCTGCACATCCTTATCGCCACGACCGGACAGTGTAATCACAACAATTTCCTCTTGTTTCATTTCTGGAACAAGCTTCATCGCATAAGCAATTGCATGCGAACTTTCTAGCGCTGGAATAATCCCTTCTTTTTGAGACAGAAAGGTAAAAGCTTCGAGTGCTTCTTGATCAGTAACTGCATAAAACTCCGCTCGTTTTTGGTCCTTTAAATAAGAATGTTCAGGCCCAACACCTGGATAATCAAGGCCAGCTGAGATTGAGTAAGGATTATTTAATTGTTCTCCTGTATCTGTTAAAAAATACGAATTCATTCCATGAAAGATTGCTTTTTTTCCATTAGAAAGCGCCGCTGCATTTTTATCTATTTCTAAGCCCTTACCGGCTGCTTCAACTCCAATTAAACGAACTTCTTCATGCTCAATAAAGTGCGCGAAACTTCCGATCGCATTCGATCCTCCACCTACACAAGCAATTACTGCATCCGGTAGTCGTCCTTCTTTCTCGAGTAGTTGACTCTTTGTTTCCTGGCTAATAACTGTCTGAAAATCTCGGACAATTGTTGGATATGGATGAGGGCCTAATGCAGAACCCACAACATAAAAAGTATCTTCTAAATTTTCTGCTAAATCTTCAAATGATTGGTCAACTGCTTCTTTTAACGTTTGATTCCCTTCAGTTACAGAAGTTACCTTAGCACCAAGCAATTCCATGCGAAATACGTTCAGTTTTTGCCGTTCAATGTCTTTTGCGCCCATGTATATTTCACAAGCCATGTTCAACTTGGCAGCTGCGGCAGCAGTAGCTGTTCCGTGTTGACCAGCACCTGTTTCTGCAATAATTCGTGTTTTCCCCATTCTTTTTGCTAATAAGACTTGTCCAAGCACATTATTTAATTTATGCGCGCCCAAATGGTTTAAATCTTCACGTTTTAAATAGACTTTAGCCCCACCCAGTGATGCAGTTAAGGATTCAGCGTAATAGAGAGGAGTTTCTCTTCCTGAATAATCTTTTAAGTAATGGGTCAATTCCTCTTGAAAAGCTGCATCTGTTTTATAATACTCATATGCTTCTGCAATCTCATCAAGTGCATTCTTAATCCCTTCGGCTACATACTGTCCACCATATTCACCAAAATAACCTGTCTTCATATTTTCTTTTGTCATTACCTTTTCCCCCTTATTTTTTTCGCAGTAAACAAAAAAAGACACTGCATTATCAACTTACGATTGATCTATGCAGTGTCTGTATTATTTATTGCATTAAGGATATCACACTGGCATAGGTTCCTTTATTACTCAGACTGAATAAAGTGAACCTAGCCTTCTTTTTTCGAAGTCAGTCCACTCATCTATGCCAAATTTGCCAAAAATGATTGTACTTTTTCATTCGTGTGATTTCCTTTCTTTTTCTAATTAATCTCATTATCCTCTAATCAAATTAGTTTGTCAACTAAATTTTTTTAAGTTAGCTTTTCAATTCCTTTAATTTCACCATGCTCCAAATAGATTAATCGATCCGAGTGAGCTTTCATGATCTCATGATCATGACTAACTAGCACAATGGACATCCCTTCTTTTTTTAATTCATTTAAGATATTCATAAAATCATCCCGACGTTTCGGATCTAAATTACTTGTTGCTTCATCAATTAAAAGAATTTTCGGCTCCAACATGAGTGCACGTGCAATGGCTACTCTTTGTTGCTCTCCTCCACTTAATTGATCAACATAGGAATTCGCTTTATCTAAAATACCGAAATCTTCGAGTAAACTTTCAGCTTTCAGTTTAATTTCTTCAGCAGGCAAGATCTTATTTACTTTCAAAGCAAGTGAAAGGTTATCCATAACATTCAAATGAGGAAACAAATTGAAATTTTGAAAAATAATACCAATCTCATCTTGATCTGTAATTGTTCCTTCTTGTATGGGAATTAGATTTCCAAGTAATCGCAGCAAAGTTGATTTCCCGGCGCCACTTTCGCCAACAATCCCGAGCATCTCGCCTTTTTTTACCTCAAAGGTTAAATTATCCAAAATTAAATTTTTACCATAAGAAAACGATACATTTTTTATTTTCATTTTATAACCTCAATTTCTTTTCAAACTGTTTGAATAACTGAATCACTACAAAGGTAAAGAGTAAGTAAATAATTGCAACAACTAGCAAGGCTTCTGATCTTAAATCTCGTAAAAGTAATTCTTTTGCATTCCGAAAAATCTCGCCTAAACCAACGACAGTAATGAGTGAGGTATCTTTTACTAGCGTAATCACTTCATTTGCCAA
>CAYROB010000020.1:6939-9381 GCA_964425775.1 uncultured Carnobacteriaceae bacterium | reverse complement strand
CAACGACAGTAATGAGTGAGGTATCTTTTACTAGCGTAATCACTTCATTTGCCAACGGATAGACAACATTCCGAATCATCTGCGGTAAAATGACATGATAGGCCGTCTGCATACGATTTAAATCGAGCGCTTTTGCTGCTTCCCACTGGCCTTTATCAATCGACAAAAGTCCCCCTTTAAAGATCTCAGTAAAATAGGCACTGTAATTTAAAACAAAGGCAATGTTTGCCCCAATAAATGCATTACGTGTAATAAATCCTGGAATCATTATTGGCAAAGCAAAGACAAAGAAATATAATTGTAAAATTAAAGGAGTTCCACGCATCAGCCAAGTAAATGCAGATATAAGTACCTCAAAGGGTTTATAACTAGATAACCCTACTAGCACTAAGCCTAGCGGAATGGATAAAACCAAAGTAATAAAAAATACGCCAAAGGTCATTTTGAAACCTTCTAAGATATAGGGGGTTATATCAATTAAATAATCTATCATCTAGAAATCAAATCCTCACCAAACCATTTTTTTGAAATTTCACCAGCTGAGCCATCTTCGATCATTTCATCAATAATTTCATCAATTTTTTCAGCTAGAGCTACAGAACCTTTACGCAGTCCAACACCATAGTTTTCAGGATTGAAACGGGCATCCGATATTTCATACAATTCACTTTCTTTTGAACTGACATAGCGAGCAAAATTTTCATCAACAACAATTACATCAATACCGCCTGTTTTCAATGCCATTAATGCTTCAGAAACACTCGTATACTTCATCATTTCTTTAAGTGATGCATTCACGTCTTCTTTTTCTTCAAGCGCAATCTGTCCACTACTTTGTAACTCAACGCCAACAACTTTACCTGCTAAATCATCCAATGACTCATAAGTATTTCCTTTAAGTGACATCATCACAATGTGATTATCAAAGTAAGGCTGGGTAAAGGTCACTTCTTTTTCACGTGCTTCTGTAATTGTAAAGCCGTTCCAAATTGCATCAATATTTTTATTGTCTAACTCAAATTGTTTTGAATCCCAGTCAATATATTTTGTTTCGAGCTTGACACCTAGACGGTTGGTGACTTCTTCAGCCATATCAATGTCAAAGCCAATCGATTCGCCTTCATCTAACATGCCAAATGGCGGATAATCGGTATGACCTAAAACAAAAACCTCTTCTTCTAAAATTGCCTCTAAACTATCATCTGTTGTATTTTCTGATTCGGCTGAACAGCCTGCGAGTAAAATAAATAAAACCAATAAACTTGCTAATCTTTTGATATTTTTCATGTTTTCATCTCCTTGAAAATTATTCTAACACGTCACTTTACTAAAGTAAAGTACTAAAGTGAATTAACTAAAAAAAGATCTCCTTTCAATGAAAGAAGACCTCTATTTCAATCTTTATCTTTTCTCTCTAGAACTTCTTTGTAGCCGCCTGCTCCATGGTGAAGTGTTCGATTGATCCTTGCGATAGTTGTTGAACTCATTCCTGTTTTTTCAGTAATCTTGCCATAGGTTTTTCCATCATAGAGTAATTGGGCAACCTCTAGCCGATCACCTAAATCTTTTAACTCTTTTGGAGTCATAATATCTTCCAAGAAACGGGCACATGCTTCCTCACTTTCTAGTGATAAAATTGCCTGATATAAACTTTTCATTTTCGCATCCATTTTAGACCTCACTTTTCAACTTATATACATTCATTATAGAAACTATCCTTTCTTTAGTCAAGTAAAGTGAGGCCTTCAAAAAAGAGAGCCTGATTTTTTCAGGCTCCCTTGTTTTAATCAACGTATTAGTCTGCAAATTGTGATTGATACAGGTCCGCATAGAAACCATCCGCTGCGATTAACTCATCATGATTTCCTGTTTCGATAATGTTTCCTTGATCCATGACAATAATCATATCGGCATTTCGAATGGTTGATAGACGGTGGGCAATCACAAAACTCGTGCGCCCTTCCATTACTTTGTCCATCGCTTCTTGAATCAATTGCTCTAGACGCGTATCAACTGAACTCGTTGCTTCATCTAAAATTAAGATATCGGGATCACTAATGACAGCACGAGCAATCGTTAATAATTGTCTCTGCCCTTGTGAGATGCCATCACCGTCTGGATCGATAATCTCATCATAGCCATCCGCTAATGTTCGAATAAAGTGGTCAACGTTGGCAATTTTCGCTGCTTCAACAATTTCTTCTTTTGTTGCTGTTTGATCTCCAAAGCGAATATTCTCGGAAATTGTATCTTCAAATAACCATGTATCCTGTAACACTAAACCAATGTGCTCACGTAAATTTTGACGTGATATTTTTGAAATATCGATACCATCAATGGTAATTGATCCACTATTTAACTCGTAAAAACGTAAAATCAAGTTAATTAAGGTCGTTTTACCCGCACCAGTCGGTCCAACAACGGCGACCATTTCCCCTGCTT
>CAYROB010000020.1:6231-6869 GCA_964425775.1 uncultured Carnobacteriaceae bacterium | reverse complement strand
AAAATTTCATCTGGTGAGTAGCCAAATTTCACATGGTTAAAGGAAACATTTCCATCTACTTTCGCTGGTAACTTTTGTGTTTCCTCTGAGGTATCTTCTTCTTCCTCATCAAGCAAGGTAAAGACTCGTACACTCGCTGCTCCAGCACTTTGCATCACACCACTCATCTGCGTAATTTGGTTGATTGAGTTGGTAATTTGGTTGATATACTGAACAACTGCTTGTAAGTTACCTAATGTTAAGGTTCCTTCAATTACTCGATAAGCTCCTACCAGTGTCATTGCGACATAAGATCCATCGGAAATAAAACGTGCTCCTGGCATCACCATTCCGGATCGGAAAGCTGCTTTTGCACCTGCTTCGGATAAGCCTGCGTTTGTATATTCAAATTCTTTAATTGATTCTTCCTCTTGGTTGTAAACTTTTAATTCTGTGAATCCACTTAAATATTCTTGCGATACAGCAAATAAACTACCAAGCGAGTCGCGTTGTTCCTTCCAGGCTGGCTGACTCCACTGCAAGACAATACGTGAGTACACAAGAATTAAAGCAATCATCACAACAATAATAATTAAAAGGGATGGACGAATAAATAAAATCATGACAATCGACATAAAGATTTGTAGTATGCCCATGAT
>CAYROB010000020.1:0-6221 GCA_964425775.1 uncultured Carnobacteriaceae bacterium | reverse complement strand
TGTAAATGTTTGTGTTAAAAAGCCTGATAAAGACTCAATATCACTGGTTGCTCGGCTTAAAATATCCCCTAATTTATGACCATCAAAATATGAAACAGGTAATCGATTCATCTTATTACTTAAGTCATTCCTTAAATCATACATTGATTTTTGAACAACACCTGAAATGAAAAATGTTGAAAAATATCTTCCAAACATATTCAGTAAGCCACGGAATCCATACCAGAACATCACCTGGTAAACATACGAAAAGTTAATCCCCGCTCCTGGCACTTCATTCACCATATCTACTACATTCAATCCTATTTCTGTTATTGCTAATCCTAGGATAAATGGCTCTAATGCTGCGGTAATAGCAACAAGAATAATCATTAAGACACCGGCAATAAATTGTCCGCGATATTTTTTAACATACGGCCAGACACGACGTAATTCAATTATATCTTTCATCCGTACAATTCCTCCTTACTTAACTGTGACTCAGCGATTTCTCGATAAAGCTCACTTTTTCCTAGTAACTCCTCATGTGTACCTTTATCAATAATTTCTCCTTCATTGAGCACAATAATTTGATCGGCTTCTGTAATCGAACTAACTCGCTGTGCAACAATCATTGTCAACGAATCTTTTGTCTCTTTAGACAAGAGTTCTCTTACCTTAGCATCCGTCTTAAAATCAAGCGCTGAGAAGCTATCATCAAAGATATAAATTTCCGGATCATCAATAATTGTTCGTGCAATCGCTAAGCGTTGACGCTGCCCACCTGATAAGTTCGAACCACCTTCTGCTAATTTTGAGTCGTAGCGATGTTCTAGCCTCTGAACAAAGTCGTACGCTTGTGAAATCGACGTTGCATGATCATAATCCGCTTCATCTGCATCCTCTTTCGAAAATTGCAGGTTATCAGCAATCGTTCCACTAAATAATAATGACTCTTGCGGGGTATAACCTATCCTTTCACGTAAAGCCTTTAAGTTATAATCCCGTACATCGACACCATTAATTAATATTTGACCGGCTGTAACATCATACAGTCTTGGAATTAATTGGATGACTGTTGATTTACCACTACCAGTTGAACCGATAAAAGCGACTGTCTCTCCACAATGTGCGGTAAATGAAATATCTTTCAATACAGGTTCATCCGCATCAGGGTATTGGAAATACACATTTTTAAATTCGACTTCTCCTCGAGTGTCGGTCTCAACTACGCCATCTTCATTCTCATTAATTGATGGAGTTACATTTAATATTTCTTCCAAGCGATCAGCACTAACAGATGCTTTTGGGTACATAATAAATAATTGTGAGATAATCAGCAGTGAAAATAACGCTTGGAAGCTGTATTCTACAAAGGCTGTTAAAACACCTACTTGCATATTCCCTAGCTCAATTTGTTTGGCTCCTAAAAGAACAATCACAATAATCATACTGTTAATAATCACACTAAACGAAGGTTGCGCTAGCCCAAGTGTTCTAAATAACCGTAAGCTGTTATTTCGAAACGACTCATTAATTTGATTAAAGCGATCAAAGCGTGACTCTTCTTGAGTAAATGATCGAATAACACGTGTTCCATTAATGTTCTCTCGAAAATTCCCATTAATTCGATCCAAGTTTTTCTGTTGTTTTTGTGAAATTGGCCGTGTTACCTTAGCTAAAAAGTAAATAATAATGACCATTAAAAATAATGCCGGTACTAAAACAATGGCAAGGTTTGAACTTACACTAATCATCATATATACACTCGTTAAAATCATCAAAGGTGCCATCAAGCCCATTCGCAAAATTGAATCCGCAAATTGTAATAAGACAAAAGCATCGGTTGAAATTCGAGTAGTTAACGAAGCGACACCAAACTCTTGGTATTCTGCATGTGAGTAACCTGTCATTTGTGCGTATACATCATTTCGAATGTCCTCTGTCATCTTGGCTGTTGCCTTTGACGTTCCATACGAACTTATTACACGTCCAAGTAAACCAACTGCCGCTAAGCCTAGCATGACTAAACCGATTGATTTAGCCTCTTCAAAATCACCGGTAATTAAGGCGGTATCAATCATTTGTCCCAACAATGTGGGTAGACCAACGATAACTGCTACTTTCCCAAATGTCCCAAGTACACTTAGGAAAATATACAAGTACTGATTTTTTAAATATTGCCACATAAATCTCATATGTATTCCCCCATTTTTCTTATAAAATTTCTTAACAAACTTTATCCGTGTGTAGGATAACTCTTGCTCCGTTGAGTCCCTTGTTAAAAAGACCATTAACATAGTATAGTCTCTCTAAATATATTTGTCAAAGGAACCGTGTTATAATGCGAATAATCGTGAGAATCTTCTCTTATAAATCACACAATATTCGAGGGATACTTTGTGAAAACGTTTTTTTGTTTTAAATAATATATTTCAAATATATCTTAATCCTGATCGATTAATGGACACTAGTATGTTAAACTAAGAAATGTTAATATAATTAGATTAAGAAACATTAATATGAAAAGAGGTTCTAAATTAAATGATTTCAGTGAATAATGTAAGTTTACAATTCTCAGGTCGCAAACTTTATGAAGATATCAACTTAAAATTTACTCCAGGTAACTGTTATGGGGTTATTGGTGCAAACGGTGCTGGAAAATCCACTCTATTAAAAATTCTATCAGGTGAGCTTTCACCAACTAGTGGTGAAGTGTTTATCGAAGCGGATAAACGCATTGCTACATTAAGTCAAGATCACTTTGGCTATGAAGAACATGAAGTCCTCGATACAGTTATTATGGGATACGAAGAACTTTATCAAGTAATGAAAGAAAAGAACGAGATTTATCTAAAGCCTGACTTTAGTGAAGAAGATGGGGTACGTGCGGGTGAACTTGAAAATTTATTCGCAGAATTAAATGGTTGGGAAGCTGAGTCTGAAGCAGCCCAATTACTCGATGGGCTCGGTATACCAACGGAGCTACACCATAAAAAAATGAGTGAGCTGTTAGAACGAGATAAAGTCCGAGTCCTACTCGCACAGGCCTTATTTGGTTCACCAGACATCCTACTATTAGATGAGCCAACAAACGGTTTAGATGAACATTCGATTGATTGGGTATCTGAATTTATCATTAACTTCCCGAATACAGTAATTGTTGTTTCTCATGACCGTTACTTCCTAAACACTGTTTCTACACATACGTGTGATGTTGATTTTGGAAAAGTTCAGATGTATGTTGGAAACTATGATTTCTGGAAACAATCATCAGAACTTGCTTCTAAATTACAAGCTGATCAAAATGCCAAAAAAGAAGAAAAAATAAAAGAACTAGAAGCTTTTATTGCACGTTTCTCTGCGAATGCTTCTAAATCTAAACAAGCAACTTCTCGTAAAAAGACTTTGGATAAAATTGAGCTAGACGATATTCAACCATCAAGTCGTAAATATCCATTTGTTGGTTTTACACCTGAACGTGAGATTGGAAACGACTTACTAATAGTTAAAGATCTTTCAAAAACAATTGATGGTAAGCTCGTTCTTGATAAGATCAGCTTTACACTAAGCCCTAATGATAAAGTTGCATTTTTAAGTCGTAATGATATAGCAACCACTACTCTTTACCAAATCTTAATGGGTGAAATGGAACCAGATAGTGGTAGTTACAAATGGGGTATTACTACTTCTCAAACATACTTACCATCTGATACTACTGATGAATTTACAGATGGTGAACTAACAATTATAGAATGGTTGAGCCAGTATACGACTTCAGTCGAACAAGAAAACAACACGTTCTTGCGCAGTTTCTTAGGCCGTATGCTTTTCTCTGGGGAAGATGTAAACAAAGAGGTTTCTGTTCTTTCTGGTGGAGAGAAAGTTCGTTGTATGTTATCAAAGATGATGTTATCTGAAGCAAACGTTCTACTTTTAGATGATCCAACAAACCACTTGGACTTAGAATCCATTTCAAGTCTAAACGAAGGATTGATTGCTTTTAAAGGTGCAGTTCTGTTCTCCTCACATGACCGTGAGTTTATTGACACAATTGCAAATCGTATTATTCATGTTTCAGCCAATGGTCTCGTTGACCGTTTAGAAACAAGCTATGAAGAATACTTAGCTGATGAAGCAGTTCAAGCTCGAATTGACGCACTATACGAATAGAAAGAGTAAAACAAAAAATGAGCCGCCACATAAAGTGGGGCTCATTTTTTTGTTTCTATACATTATTTTTATTTTGATTGAATAAATTCTGCAGCTTCTTCTCCTGCTAGTCTTCCAAATATTACAGATGAACTGTACGCACCCGCTGTAGCAACAACTTCTCCTGAGCCATATAGACCTTCTACAGGTTCATCATTGTTGTTTAATAGTTGTGCTTTTTCGTTTGCAGCTACTCCACCTTTTGTCATGTGGATTGCTGACTCAACTTGGACACCATAGAAAGGTCCATCCATTTCAAATGGCTCTTCAAAAACTTCATCGCCTCTAAATGGATCTCCCCCACCATCTTTAATTGCTTGGTTATATGTGGCTACTGTTTCCTCTAGAGTTGCTGCATCAATTCCTAATTCTTCTGCTAACTCTTCTAAAGTATCTGCTTTTGTATGGTAACCTAATTCATCATTATGCTTTGTTAATCGGTAGAATGAATCTTTCAGACGTTGGTCGTAGATATAGAATACTTTACCATTTGGCTGATCTAAAATGTTATGAGCAAGTTCTAGTCCACTGCTATTTTCAGCTGCGAATCTCTCACCATTCTCATTTACCAAGACAAATCCATCACCAGCACCTGTTAAGTCTCTTCTGTTTTTAATAATTAACTTAAAAACAGATAACTCATCCATGTTTGTTAATTTCAAATCATTTTCTTTAAAGACTTCAATAAAGTCTCCAGTTGCTCCCATCTGGTTCGATGTTTCTACTCTTTCAGCACCTGGTGCATACTCTGCAAGCAATTCATCATTAGCTGAGAATCCACCTGTAGCAACAATTACTGCATCTGCATTAATATTGTAGCGTCCTTCTCTATCTCCGACCTTTACTCCAACGGCTTTACCATCTTCCATAATTAAGTCTAAACCTTTTGTTCCTGGACGAATATCTACACCAAGTTCATAAGCTTTTTTCTCTAGATTATCTTGGATATGCTCACCCGCATACTCATCTGCTTCTGCCATGTGACCTGTTGCACCATATGCATAGTTTAATTCGATACCCATATCGCGTAACCATGGATCGAGAGTTGCAGCTCCTTCTGCCCATACTTCTTTCCGTGCTTCAGAATCCATTGCTTCTTCTTTTGCTTCGAGGAAATCTTCAACTGTATAGTCAATATCAATAGCTGCTTGTGCTTCTGATTGAATCATATCAAAGAAGTTCATATCAAATTTTCCGTTACCACTTAAAATATCTAATTTTTCAATTAAAATAACATCTTCTGTACCCGCTTGCTTTGCTGAAATCGCAGCTGCAAGTCCTGATGGTCCACCACCAACGATAACTAACTGTGTATCGACGTCTTCTAATTCGACATCTGGTGATTCTTCAGCATTGGTATCCATTGTAATGTTCTCGTAGTTTGCACCTGCTTCAGCTAACGCTTCTCCAGCTGCTTTCTTAATTGCAAATGAAGTAAAGGTTGCACCTGACACACTGTCTACTTCTGGTGATTGTGCATCTAGGATTCTCTCTTTCGCAATTGGCATCGCACGGTTGTATACTGGTGAAGATTCTGCATGATCAATGACTTCGAGATCAGCTATCTTTCCACCCTCAACAATCACTTCAACTTCTACATTTCCGCCGTAACCATTTGCCGATCCAGTATAAGTACCATCAGTTAACTCCGATGTTTCACTTACTTCTGCACTTCCTGTATCTGTTTCTGTATCTGTTGCATCATCCTGTGCACACCCAATAAAAAACGGTGTAAGCATTGAAGCTGCTAATAATCCTGTAACATATTTCTTCCTTGTATTCATTAACAATATCCTCTATTCTTTTTTTATTCACTCAATGAACTTCGAATACATTCCTATTAAAGTTCATTTTTTCACATTATTAATCCTGAATAATTCATACCTCCAACTTTAGAGCGTTTTCCTTTTTTCAATCGATCATTTCAATAATTCCACTGTTTTATATGTTAGTTATTCTATTTTTATAATTACAACGAACAAGATTGAAAGTTTCCCATTTTAAATCGGAATTTTGGACACACTTCTCCC
>CAYROB010000019.1:9703-12336 GCA_964425775.1 uncultured Carnobacteriaceae bacterium | reverse complement strand
CACGACTAGTTAGGATATGCTCTTTTCCTTTGATAGCTAAGATAGAAGGGCGAGCCCCTGTAGCTATAATAAATTGATTAGCTTCAAGAATATCATTATTTATTCTGAATGTTTTCTCATCTAGAAACTCACCATTTCCTTCATAGACTGTAACACCAGAACTCAGCAGGTTTTCTTTTGTGTTTTTAGAAATTGGATTGGTGTATGTGTTTTTAAAGGCAATTAGATCAGACCAATTGATTATTGGAGCTTGCTCAATTCCTTTACCGCTAAGTTGTTTAGCACTATTTCTCGCTTCAACAGCGGATAAAAGAATCTTTTTAGGATCACAGCCTCGATTGGGGCAAGTTCCACCCCATAAATCACTTTCGATGATGCCAACTTTTTTACCTGCTTTTGCTAATCCAAGAGCAGCGGAATTTCCGGCTACACCACCACCAATAATTACTATATCATAGTTTTTTTTCATTTAATTCATCTCCTAGTCTTATTAGAGAAGTAAGAGTCAGTTATTATTTTCTTATTACCAGATTAACATGATTCATTTCAGATGTATAAGGAAAAGGTTATGGTAGAAATCCTGGATTCCGTACGTTAATTTCAATAAAGGTTGTGCCGTAAGCTTGTTTACAATCTGAGTAAACAAATTAAGTAAAGCCATAAAAACAACAAGTTGTAATTATTATATGCTAAGATATTAACAGTTGGTAAAACGCTTCCAATAGAAAGCGTGCAAATAATTAAGAATAAAAAATAAAAAGGGTGAATGAAATGATATCAATTTTATGGGGACTAGCAGGTTCGACAGTTCTAATTGGAATACTTTACTTGTTTTCAGAAAATAGAAGTAAAATTAACGTGAGAACAATTGCGATTGGCTATTTATTGCAAGTTGTTTTAGGATTTGTTGTATTTAAATGGAGTATTGGAATTAATGCAATTCAATCTATTTCAAATGGGGTAGAAGCCGTAATGGGTGCCGGGAACGAAGGATTACGCTTTGTTTTTGGAGAATTAGCCAATCCTGATGGGCCTGTAGGTTCAATATTTGTCATCAATGTTTTAACGATTATGGTGTTTTTAACAGCTCTTATTGCCATATTGTATCATTTTGGAATTATGCAATTTTTTGTTCGTATAGTGGGTGGATTCATCTCAAAAATTATGCAGACAGGTCATGTAGAATCAGCAAATGCTGTCACCAATATGTTCCTAGGAATGACTCAATCCGCCATTTCTGTGAAACCGTATATTTCAAAAGTTTCTCGTTCACAAATTTTTGCGATTATGGTTGGAGGGTTAGCTTCTGTATCTGGAGCAGTACTCTTTGGGCTAGCAGCTTTAGGCGTACCGATAGACCATATGCTTTCAGCAGCCATTATGTCGGCACCAGCTGGATTAATGATGGCAAAGTTAATGGTCCCTGAGACAGAGGAGCTAAGTGATACAGAATGGGAAGATGCACAAACGATTGCACCAATGCTTGAAGGTGAAAAAAGTACAGTGATGGATGCTATTATTACAGGTTCAAGAGATGGTGTTGACCTAACAGTTAACGCGGCAATGGTGTTGATTTCAATTATTGGTTTAGTTGCCCTTGTTGATGTGATTTTAGGTGGAGCTGGATCAATGGTAGGTATTGACGGTCTTTCGTTAAGACTGATTTTTAGCTACTTATTTTCACCATTAGCCTTTGTGATTGGTGTACCGATGAATGAGGCATTAATGGCTGGACAATTGTTAGGAGAAAAGTTAATATTAAATGAGTTCGTTGCTTTTACTTCATTTGTTGAGATTATGCCACAGTTTACAGCAAAGTCGCAGGCGATTATTACTTTTGCCTTATCTGGTTTTGCAAACTTAGGTTCAATCGGCATGGTTATCGGTATAATGATAGGAATCGCACCGGAAAGAAAGAATGAAATACAAGATTTAGCCATGAAATCCCTGCTAGCCGGAACTTTTGCGAACTTGTTAAACGGTGCAATTGTAGGGATGTTCTTTTTCTAAAATATTTTGACAGGAGCTTGTAAAAATGCGAAAAGTAATTTTAGATGTTGATACAGGTGTGGATGATGCATTAGCAATTATTTATGGAATTGAAAGTAAACAAATTGAGTTTTTAGGGATTACAACCGTCAGTGGGAATGTTCCGGTGAGTATGACAACTGAAAATACGCTAAAGGTTTTACAATTGACTGGTCGGAACGATATAAAAGTTTATCCTGGAGCGGAAAGACCAATTCTACGGGAACCTAAGTATGAGTTTCATGTGCACGGAAGTGATGGGATTGGAAATGCACTCGATGATGTGATTGTAGAACTAGAAGCAGAAAATACTTTTGGTCCGGACTTTATCATTGAGCAGGCTGAAAAATATAAAGGAGAACTCACGTTAATTATGGTTGGACCTTTGACCAATTTAGCACTAGCTTTACGAAAAAAACCTGAAATTGCGAATTGGATTAAAGAAGTAATCATTATGGGAGGGCTTGTTTCTGAAGCTGGTCAAGGAAATAAATTACCCAATGCAGAGTTTAATATTTTTGCGGATGCAGAAGCTGCAGCCATTGTGTTTCACTCAGGAATCAAATTAACACAAGTTAGTTTAGATGTAACCAGTAAAACCAATC
>CAYROB010000019.1:8605-9625 GCA_964425775.1 uncultured Carnobacteriaceae bacterium | reverse complement strand
TTTGTTTTAGAGAGTACAGAGGTCTATCGAGCCTATAATAAGAGAGTTAATAATAAAAATCATTCTAGCTTACACGATCCCTTAACAATTGGCTACTTTCTAGATTCCTCTTACCTAAAGACAGAAAAACATTTTGTAGATATCGAAACAATTAGCCCACTTGGTTATGGTCAAACGATTTGTGACTTTAAAGGCTTATGGAACAAAGAACCAAATGTGTATGTCAGTCTAGCTGTTGATTCAGAGCGCTTTGTTGAAGATTTTATTGATACATTAAAACAAGCTAAATAACTTGAATAAAAAAGAATCCAACTGCTTCAGAGCATTGCCGGATTCTTTTTTTGAACTTGAGACTTTATATCTTTGGATTCTGATTTTTACTATAAGGATTCATTTATATTTAGAAAATTGTCATTGATCTTAGGTATCCCTTCCGGAAAAATCAGTCGAGGTGCTTTGTAGACAATAAATCCAACAGATAGTCCAACTACAATAAATGTTGCTAAACCAGCTGAACCATTTACGATAAATGAATAATAAAAAGGATTCATGCCTTCTGGAGCATAGATTCCCCAATAAATAGCACCTGCAATAAAGTGGACGAAATATTTAATAAAGACCGCAAAAAATGTACTCCAGCCGATTGTTATAAAAGCACTGCGCCATTTGTCGGCAGAAATTTGCTCCTTTAATTTTTTCCACCCTACACCAGATAATCCTGCAACCGCATAAGCAAAAATATACTCAACCAGTACTTGTAAGACAGATAACATAGTGAACTTGCCAGTGGCTACTTTAATAATTCCCCATAAAAATCCAGATAAAACACCAGTTTTCAAACCACGTCGATAACTTAAAATAACAATGGGTATCATACCTAACTCTGCTTTGATTGGACCAATTCCTTTAGGCAGAAGGGCAATCACAAAAGCCAAACTCGCAAAAATACCAGCCTCAATCCATACTACTAACTTATCGTCCTTACTATTCATCATTTTTCTATCCCTTTCATCTACTTAG
>CAYROB010000019.1:6413-8595 GCA_964425775.1 uncultured Carnobacteriaceae bacterium | reverse complement strand
AAAAAATCCGTATCATGAATACACGGATCGAATCTTGTATGAAAGTTTGGGCCGACAGTGATTTCCTGCTGCTATTATTATAGCATACATCCGTCTTAGACACTTCCTTTCGCTAGTATGACCTAGATCAAGTTCGAGGGTCCGCATATTGCAATCTCAGCCATTTCTGGCTCCCCTAGTGAATTTATATAGTATAAACTACATTATAAGGTTTTAAATTTGAATAATCAAGAAAAGAAACTTAACAAAAAAATATATCGGAATATATTTACTTGAATTTATTATTTTTGAGATGTAAGCTAATCACAGAAATTTAGATAGATAGATTGAGTGGGATGAAAATGAAGAAAAGTAAGCGAATTCGTATGATGGGTACAACAATCGATTTAACGATTACTCATCCAAAGGTTGACGAGGTTATTGAAGAGGTTATTTCTCTTTTACAAATATATGAAAACCGATTCAGCGCAAATGACTCATCATCAGAGCTTAGTCAAATTAATCAACAGGCTGGCATTCGTCCAGTAAAGGTTCACCCAGAATTATATGAATTAATCGAAATTGGTAAGAAGCATAGTTTAGCTTTAAATAGTCATTTAAACATAGCGATAGGCCCCTTAGTACAATCATGGCGAATTGGTTTTTTGGATGCCAAAAAACCAACAGCTACTCATATACAAAAAATGCTAGAAAAAATTGATCCAGATCAAGTTTTATTATTTGATGATAGCGTATACTTACAGAGCAAGGGTATGGCGATTGATTTAGGTGCTCTAGCCAAGGGATACATTGCCGATCGGATTATTGACTATTTAACTTCAGTCAATACCGAGTCAGCTTTGATCAATCTTGGTGGGAACCTTGTAACAATTGGTCCAGCAGCACAACATGCTGATAATCTTTGGCGTGTAGGGATTCGAAATCCATTTGGGTCTCGAGAGCAATCACAAATTATCTTGAAAAATCGTGATCAGTCAGTTGTCACTTCAGGAATTTATGAACGACAATTGACCGATAATGGCAAAGACTACCATCATCTTTTTGATTCAAAAACAGGCTATCCGATTGAAACGGATATCGTTAGTTTGACAATTGTTTCTGAACAATCAATAGATGGGGAAATATGGACGAGTCGTTTATTTGGCCAACCTATGGCAGACATTATAGAGACTGTAAATAAACTAACTGGAATTGAATGCATTGTAATCGATAAACAAGGAATAGTGAATTATTCAGAAGGAATTCACAAATTACTTGCTTAGTCTTTTTTTAAGAACCCTTGTGAAAAAAATATAGAGGAAGAATGGAAAGGAAGTTAGACATGAAAAAATTAATTGCCTTAGTTGGGACAAATTCAGACGAATCAACTAACAGAAAATTATTAGAATATATGGCAAAGCACTTTGGGAAAGAGGCTTCAATTGAATTAATGGAAATTAAAGGTTTACCTTTATTTAATAAGCCAAAAATATATACCGTTTTACCAGAAATACAAAAGATGGCAGACAAAATTGAGCAGTCAGATGGTGTCATTATCAGTACGCCAGAGTATGATCATTCCATTACTGCATCTTTATCGAATGCACTAGCTTGGTTATCGTATGGGATTTATCCATTTGTCGATAAACCAGTTATGATCGTTGGTGCATCATACGGAACTTTAGGTTCTTCCCGAGCACAAATGCACTTGCGACAAATATTAGATGCTCCAGAATTAAAGGCGCGTACAATGCCAAGTAATGAATTTTTACTTGGACAATCATTAGCAGCTTTTGATGCAGAAGGTGAGCTTGTCTATACAGAAAAGGTAAAAGAATTAGAAAGTATTTTTAATGAATTTATGGTCTTTATGAATTTAATTGAACAATTACCAACGGATCACGCCGCACATAAAAAAGCCGCGCAGAATTTCTCTTGGGAGACCATTTAAATAAAGGAGCAGATAAAAATGAAGTTAGTTGGATTAGTAGGTTCAAATGCAGAGCATTCATACAATCGTATGTTATTAGAGTTTATTTCAAAAGAATATACCGATTTATTTGAATTAGAATTACTAGAGATTGCAAATTTACCGTTATTTAATCAAAGTGATGATCAAACAGATTCAGAAGCTGTTCAATATTTAAATCGTAAAATATTAGCAGCGGATGGAATAATTATCGCAACACCTGAACACAATCGA
>CAYROB010000019.1:0-6403 GCA_964425775.1 uncultured Carnobacteriaceae bacterium | reverse complement strand
CATAACACCTGCATTGAAAAGCGCAATAGAGTGGTTATCTTACAAGATTCACCCATTGGAAAATAAACCTGTATTAGTGGTTGGTGCATCTTATTATGATCAAGGTACATCAAGAGCACTACTACACTTACGACAAATCCTAGAGTCACCAGGAGTTGGTGCTTATACTTTTCCAGGGAATGAATTTTTACTCGGAAAAGTCAAAGAAGCCTTTGACGACAACGGTCAAATTAAAGATCAAGGGACAACAAATTTCTTGAGAGAGCTTCTCGAGAAATACTCACGTTTCGTTAAAGTTATTGGTGAATTTGAAAAGCCAAAAGAGGTACCAGCTGAACCAGAAGATTTACATGCAACAGGTTCGATTGCTACGACTATCCCAGATGTTGATATGGATGCAGATGATTGGGTCGAACAAGCAGCTGAAAAAGTTGGTGCAGTTGAAGGGGATACGTATGTGAAACTTGATCGTGGAATTTTAACGGTTGATCAGTTGAATGCCTTCTTAAATTCAATGCCAATGGAGTTAACATTTGCCGATTCTAACAATCAATTCTTATACTATAACCACCATTTACCGGAAGATGATATGTTAGCTAAGCGTCATCCAAGACAAGTCGGAAGTCCATTAGCAACCTGTCACCCAGAAAGTACATTTAAGAATGTAGAATGGGTCATCCAACAATTGCGTTCAGGTAAATTGGATACCTTTGAAATTAATGTACCAACTCATGGACCGGATAAGTATGTTGTTCATAACTACGCAGCAATGAAAGATAAAGACGGCAATTACGCTGGAATCAATGAGTATGTTTTAGACTTAAAACCAATTATTGACTGGTACTTGAAGCAAACCAATCAAGAGCTCGTTGGTGGACCAGCAGTTGATGCTGTATCAAGCGCAACAACCAACGACGGAGATGATGAAGAAGTAGATGGCGTTTCAAGTGCATCAATTAGCAACTAAAGAAACAGCTCAAGGAAAATATTTATATGGAGAGTTCTTAACTGGACTCTCTTTATTTTTTGATTAGCATAGAGGAGTAGGTAAAGATGAAGGTAATAGGGATAGTTGATACAAGTAATGAATATTCTAACACTCAATTGCTGTTAGATTTTATAGCAAATGAGTATAAAGATTTATTTGAATTAGAAATAGCAAAAATTACAGAAGACTTAAGTCAAAAAATATCTGCAGCGGATGGTGTGATTGTTGTAAGTAGTAATGAGAACGAGTCAATCATATCTATTTTAGGGAACTCATTAAAAAACAAGCCAGTCTTAGTAATGAGCGAATCTGACTATGATCAAGCCAGTGCTGAATCACAGTTACAGTTACGTCAAATGTTAGAAATGCCTGATGTAGGTGCTTATACTTTCCCAGGAAATGAATTTTTCTTAGGAAAAATTATAGAGGAAATGGATGAAGAGGGACAGATTCAAAACCAAGAAATAATTACTTCTTTAAGAAAATCTTTTAAAAAGTATATCCGTTTCGTTGATCTTATAAGTGATTTCGAAGAAACTCAAGTTGAAGTAATTGAAACAGAAGATTTATATGCGACTGGATCAATTGAGACAACAATCGATGGTTTGGACAAAGGAGCAGATGACTGGCTGGAACAAGCGGTAGCGAAAGTGAATGCAGTTGATGGAGATACCTATGTAAAGCTGGACCGCGGAGTATTGACAGTTAACCAATTAGATTATTTCTTGAATTCAATGCCAATAGAATTAACATTTATGGATTCAAACAATCAGTTCTTATACTATAATTATCATAAGCCAGCTGAAGAAATGTTAGCAAGTACTCACCCAACTCAAGTTGGAAGTCCAATTGCCGAACTTCATCCAGAAGGTGGGCATGAAAGAGTTGAGATGCTCATTCAGCAATTGCGTTTAGGCAAGATGGACCTCTTTCAAATTCATGTGCCAACTCATGGACCAGATAAATTTGTGGTACACAACTACAAAGCTGTAAAAGATAAAGCAGGCAATTATCTAGGGGTGAATGAATACGTAGTAGATCTGCAACCAATCGTTAATTGGTACTTAAAACAAAGTAACCAAGAATTAGTTGGTGGATCAGTTGATGCAGTCTCAAGTGCAACAAAAAATCATGGGAATGATAGTGAAGTAGACGGCGTTTCAAGTGCCACGACGCAATAATAAGTAAATAGGAAGACAAAGAGAAGTGCTCAAATTGAGTGCTTCTTTTTTAATAAGTCAAAATTAGTCTAGTTTATAATAGTTAAATAAAAAATGATTTTGTAATAACATAATCAAAGGAAAGGAGAGGTGAAATGGCAATTAAAGTTGTTCCAGAGTGGATGGTTCATCTAGAAGATGAAGATGTAACTTTTATTAAAAAATTTATTTTAAGTTCGGGCTCTGAAGGAAATGCCAGAAGAATATGGGGTAACTTATCCAACTGTCCGCTTGCGATTAGATAAGCTCATTCAAAAGATTGAAATTGAAGATCGAGTAGAAGAGAATTCATACATTTCTTTAATTAAACGTTATGCAGTTGATGATAAAATAGATTTTGAAACAGCCAAAGTACTCATTAGTGGATATCGAAAAAATCCATGGTTTTAACCGTGGCTGGAATCGCGTTTCGGAACCCATTTTTATAAATCATTGATTTTACAAGCCTTAACCCACTTTTTTAGCCACATTTCTGACCGAAGAATGTATAAAACTAAACAAAATGGAATAAATAAAATAGTTTGCTAGAAATTAAATGGGCTAAAAAATAAAAACTGCCTCAAGTTTACGTAACCACTTGAAGGCAATTTTTGCATATTCACTATGAAATCACAAGTTATTTTTTAGAACATTACCTAATTTATGCATTTTTTCTTTTTCTTGGTACATCTTATCATCAGCTAATTGAATTAAATAATCGATATCAGCTTTGATATTATTTGTATATTCAACCACCCCATGGCTGACACTTACTCTATATAATAGATCGCCATTTTCATTGACTTCATCAAATCTAGAGACAATGCGGCTCCAAATTTTCTCAGCTTCACCTGCTCCGATTCGATCGAACACAATAATAAACTCATCGCCACCTTGCCGGATAAGAAAGTCAGAGTCACGAATATTCGATTGGATTGTTTCAGAGACTGTTCTTAGTAACTCATCACCGACTTCATGACCTAAATAATCATTTACCTGTTTCAAGCCATTGACATCAATAAAACACAAACTAAAGAACACTCTTCTATCTTCTTTGATATTAATTTTATTATTAATTTTCTTTAATCCAGCACGTCGATTAAACGCTTGTGTTAGAGGATCATATTCAGAATAAAACTTTATCTCATAGTATTTTTTGCGGTTGAGATAGATCAAGTAGCCAACAACTAACGAAATAGCAACCATCAGCCAAAGTTGATTCGTGTTGTTTTGAAAAAGATAAAATGTTTTTTGAGCGAAACTATCTACTAAGGCTGAGGCCGCTGCACTATCCATCCCGACTACAGAAACGATATACCAAGTTGAGTCTAAATATTTAATATTGTCATCAACTTGATACTCATCCTCTCTAGTATAGGTATGATTCAAATGAACGGGGGCAAATGTGAACAAACCATTATCTGTTAAAATTTGCCCCTGCTCTTGTTTAATGATTTCCCATTCTTCTGGATAATGATTTGAGAACATCTGCTTTTCTGTTTCCTCGAACATAAAGTTCCATTCGTTATCTTTATCTTCACAAGAAAGCCAATAACTATCTGAATTCAAAAGTGCATTAGTTCCATTACTTGTTTTTGCAATTTCCTTAAAATCATCTAAAACTGTCTTTCCTAAATAGTTTAATACAATAACACCCTGTAACTCACCCGCATCATTATGTAAAGGAGTAGAAAATCGAATCATTGGTTTGTAGGGGAGTTCGATTTCACCATGTTCAATATTTAAATCTAAAGGAGAAACTAATACATCCTCTTTGTCTAATTCAATTGTTTCATAAAAATAATAGCGATCTTTTTTATTTTGGAGGTCATCATCTGCGACTAACCAAGCGCCATTGTCATAATTTATTCTGATGATTTCGTCACCAACTGTATCAATATAGCGAATTTGGTCATAAATACGACGCTGATCTGAAAACTCAATCCAATCCTCAGTTACATCATCAATATTTTCATCATTTGATATTTTTTCTCCATACACGTGGTGTAGATAATGAATATCTCCTAAAACTGTTCGGAATTGCTTTCCTAGTAATTGATTTTGAAAATTAACAAGACTTTCTTCACTTTCTTTTATTTCTTCCAACTTAAGATTATCTATGTGCATTTGGAAAATATAAAAGATGCTAAAAGAAAAAATGAAGACAAGTAAGGAACTAATGATAAAGTAGAGGTTCAAATCTTTTTTATTTTTCATAGCAGTCACACTTTCAGAATATAATTTATTTTAAATATCCAGTGCATTATAACATAATGGATGTATAAGGGCTATTTCGATTGAGTATCTTAGTATTAAGTGAGTAAAAATTAAGTGAGTAAAAAATCATGATTCTAAAAGAAGATAGCGAAAATTTAACAAATCTAATTTATTTTTAATTATTGTGTCTAAGTCGATGAGACTAACACTAGTGATAATTTCAAACAAGTAAAAGATAGACTTGTATGAGTTATCACTTGACAATTAAATGTAAACGCTTTATCCTAATCGTTGTAAGGGTTTTGCATGAGGATGCATTACACATATAACTAAATAAAAGGAAGGAAGTATATTATGTCAACAAGGAAAAAATTTGAAGCAGAAGCACTTCGCAAGAAAAACAATAAACTGTCACCCCTCAAAGCGATTGTCGAGACGGCATTTTATGGCAACAACGTACATAAAGTGACCTCGATAAAAGAAGTTTATGAGCTTGCTCTTGAACAACCACATACGATTGTGTTAGATCAAGAGGTCGCACATGCTGAAGAACTTGGACTTCCTAAAGGAGCCAAGATGCTCGTTGATAATGGCAGTAGTATTGTCGGACGAACAGCACGGGCTAGAAAAATTTACGGCAAGGATGCAGAAGAAGATCCGAAATTATTAAAAGTAGCAATGGATGCCGTCTATGAGGCCAGTAAACGTCCTTTCTTAGAAGGTGAAGCAATCATCGGACTTGATGAAAAGTTTATGGTTCGTGCACACTTGTTAGTGCCTGAAAATCAAGCGAATAATTTATATTCTTGGTTAATAAACTTCCAGATATTTGATGAGGAATACAAAGAGCGATACGAGAAGTCAACAGAATACGACGAAAATGATGTGTATATTTTTGCCGATCCTAGTTGGGAGCATAAAGATTTTCCAGATGGTTTAGCTTATTTTGATACAAAGCGTAATGTTGCAATTATTTTAGGGCTACAATACTTTGGAGAATTGAAAAAAGGAACACTCACACTTGGATGGGGAACAGCTGCGCGTCAGGGTTATGCTGTTGCTCATGGAGGTTTAAAACGATTTATTCGAGATGATGGTGCAAGTCATGTTACAGCATTCTTTGGCTTGTCTGGATCAGGTAAATCTACTTTAACTCACGCAAAACATGATGATAAATATGATATCACAGTCTTGCATGATGATGCTTTTATTATTGATCAAGAAGATGGGAGTTCAATTGCTTTGGAGCCATCTTACTTTGACAAAACAAATGACTACCCGACAGGACACCCTGAGCAAGATTACTTTGTGACGATTCAGAACGTTGCGGTAACAAAAGATGTGAATGACAAACGCGTATTAGTTACAGAAGATATCCGTAATGGAAATGGTCGAACAGTAAAGTCGCGCTATAGTACTCCGGATCGAATAGATATGGTTAAAGAGCCAATCGATGCAATTTACTGGATTATGAAAGATGACACATTACCACCGATTATGCGAATAAAAGATGCAACAGTGGCTTCAGCAATGGGTTGTACACTAGTAACAAAGCGTTCAAGTGCTGAGAATGTTAAGAATGTTGGAGAAGTGGTTGTTGAACCTTACGCAAATCCATTCCGCGTCTATCCTTTAGTAGATGATTACGAGGCATTCAAATCTCTTTTTGAAAAAGGAGTAGAGTGCTATGTTATAAACACTGGAAAATTCTTGGACAAAGATATTCCACCACATGTCACGCTAGGAAGTATTGAAAATCATGTGGATGATAAAGATGGATTTGTACCATTTGATGGAATTGAAGAATTTGAGTATCTACCGATTGAAGGATATGAAATTCCATTTGATGATCCAGCGTACCGTAAACAGCTAAAAGAGAATATGGAAGTTCGTGTTATGCACCTAGGTACAACGTTAGCAAAAGAAGAAGCACCGAATGATTTACCAGCAGAAATTGCAGAAAGCATTCAAAAAATTGTTGATCAAATCTAATTAAAAG
>CAYROB010000018.1:0-12366 GCA_964425775.1 uncultured Carnobacteriaceae bacterium | reverse complement strand
TCATGCATGACCGGGAATGGACTGCTGCTGCAACACCAGATATTGTTAAAGGATTAATTGATTTAGGCTATACAATCGTTGATCCAGCATTCATCATCAGTAAAAATAATTTAGAATAAAAAATGCTTCCACTGTCTAATGCAGCGGAAGCATTTTTATTTATTATTTAATTAGCGTATCTTTATTTCTTTTCTTCTAATTTCCAAATATCTTCATTATACTGCCCGATTGTTCGGTCAGATGAGAAGAATCCTGCTTTGGCAATGTTTACTAATGACTTTCTTGTCCATTCTTCTTGGTCCTCATAGTCTTTATACACTTTTTCTTTTAGTTTGATGAATTCTTCTAAATCAATTAACGCCATGAAGTAATCTTTGGAAATAATATCATGGTGTAATCGGTGTAGATTTTCTTCATGACCAATCGCAGTCAGCTCATCGCTGATAATGAAATCGACTAAAGGTTTAATTTTTTCATTGTAATAAAGTCCTTTTGCATTATAGGTACCTTCTTCATAAATTCTTACGATCTCATCACTTGATTTTCCGAAGGTATAAATATTTTCTTCTCCGACAAGCTCAGCAATTTCAACATTCGCTCCATCATAAGTTGCGATGGTTAACGCACCATTTAACATAAACTTCATGTTTCCAGTACCACTTGCTTCTTTAGAAGCTAAGGAAATTTGCTCTGAAATATCTGCTGCTGGAATTAAGAATTCCGCTTCCCCAACGTTGTAGTTTTCAATAAATTCGACTTGTAAATGTGGACTGACGTCTGGATCATTTGCAATGAGCTCTGAAAGTGTCAAGATTAAATGAATAATATCTTGCGCAATCGTATAAGCTGGTGCAGCTTTCCCACCATAAATAATCGTAATTGGTGTTTCTGGAATATTTCCATTCTTAATTTCTTTATATTTGTAGATCACATAGAGAGCTAACATTTGCTGACGCTTGTACTCGTGGATTCGCTTGATGTGGATATCAATAATTGAATCCGCATTGATTTCTACATCTTTTGTACGCTTTAAGTGATCTCTTAAGCGGACTTTATTAGTATGCTTGATTTCTTGCAGTTCCTTGAATGATTCTTCATCTTTTGCTTCTTCCAATAATCCTGTCAAGTCAGCATCTAGATGCCAGTTGGTTCCTATTTTTTCATCAATAAATTCTGTTAGCGCCGGGTTCGAAGCCATAATCCAACGACGGAATGTAATCCCATTCGTCTTGTTATTGAATTTATCTGGATAAATATTATAAAACTCTTTTAATTCTGTTTCTTTTAAAATCTCAGTGTGCAGTGCTGATACTCCGTTAACGCTGAATCCAAAGTGAATCGCAATGTGTGCCATGTGGATCACGTTATTTCGATCAATCACATGAACAGCATGGTTATCTGGATATTCTTCTTTGATCAATGCATCTAGACGCTGAATAATTGCTGCAATTTCTGGCGCTACTTCCTGCACATAGTCTAATGGCCATTTCTCTAAAGCTTCCGCAAGAATCGTGTGGTTTGTAAAAGCAACTACATTACGGATAATCTCAACCGCTTCATCGAAGTTAATATCATGCTTATAAACTAATAAACGAACAAGTTCTGGAATAATAAATGCTGGGTGCGTATCGTTAATTTGAATAATGACATACTCAGCTAAGTCATGAATATTACTTCCGCGCTCTACCGCTTCTTGAATCGCTAATTGTGCAGCATTTGAAACCATAAAGTACTGCTGATAAATTCTTAATAAGTATCCTTCGCGATCTGAATCATCTGGATATAAGAAAAGCGTTAAGTTTTCTTCAATATTTTCTTTATCAAAGCGAATTGAATCCTCTTCGATAATATCGCCCGTAACACTTTCTAAATCAAATAATCTTAATTTATTTTTTGTTTCTTGATTGTATCCTAAAACTTCAATTTCATAGAGTTTTGACTCTAATGTAAATTTACCAAATGGTACTTTGAAGCTTGTATCTGTTTTATTTAACCATGTTGGTTCTGCTAACCATTCATCTGGACGATAGTTTTGTTGGTTATCTTGGAAAAGCTGACGGAACAAACCAAAGTGGTAATTCAATCCTACTCCATCACCATTCAATCCTAGAGTTGCTGTTGAATCTAGGAAACATGCCGCTAATCTACCAAGTCCACCATTACCTAATGAAGGTTCCTGCTCGGCTTCTTCTACCTTATCTAATGATTTTCCATGTGCAGCTAGTTCTTCTTTTACATCATCATAAATTCCTAAGTTTAATAAGTTGTTCGATAAGAGTTTACCAATCAAGAACTCTGAAGAAACATAGTACATTTTACGTTTCGACTCATTTGTTGGCATCTGGGCTGATTTCTCTTCAACTAAATCTAGCAATAACTTATAAATCTCTTGCTCCGTACAATTTTCTAATGATTTATCAAATTGTTTTTGCGCTCTTTTATCTAAATTTATCATCTTTTTTCTCCTTTTATAATACTTGTTTTTTAGTTTTTTTTTCGATAATAAGTTTCGGTCCAGCCAAGTAACTTCTTCTCTATATTTTCTGTGATTGCATCTGGTTTCATTCGCCAATCCCAATTGTCACCAATTGTTGAAGGGATATTCATCCGCGCTTCATTGCCTAAATGAAGCAAGTCTTGCATTGTATAAATAACCACATTGCTAACTGATGCCGCCATTCCACGATTCAAAGCATCTACTACATGTTCTTCTGAGTGCCGGTTCAAGTAACGGTCAAGTTGCTCTCGTTGCTGTTGATTCGTAGAATCCTGATACCAGCCGAATCCGGTCTCATTATCATGTGTACCAACATAAGCGATTGTATTCTTTACGTAATGATGAGGCATATGGTCGCTTTCACTGTGTCCATTGAATGCATGTTGCAGAATTTTCATTCCTGGATAACCAGTAAAGGCCAATAAGTCCTCTACTTCTGGAGTAATATAACCTAGGTCTTCAGCAATCAGATTAATTTCTCCTAATTCTTCTTCTAGTACTTTAAATAGTTTTTTGTCTGGCCCTTTTGCCCATCGTCCCTCTTTTGCACTTGCAGCTCCAAAAGGAATCTCCCAGTAAGCTTCAAACCCTCTAAAATGATCTAATCTTACACAGTCATACAGGTTTAAACTTTCTTCGATTCGGCGAATCCACCAGCCATAATTCGTTGTTTCCATATAATCCCAGTCATAGATAGGATTCCCCCAATATTGACCATCATCTGAAAAGTCATCTGGCGGTGTTCCTGAAACAACTGTTGGAACATTATTTTCGTCAACTAAAAACATCTCTGGTGTTTTCCACAATTCAACACTGTCATATGCAACGTAAATTGGAATATCTCCTATAATTGAGATTTGCTGATTATTTGCATATTTTTTTAAAGCGTACCATTGCTTATAAAACCAATACTGAGTGACTAAATGATAGTTTATTTGCTCTTGCTTCTCTTTCAAGTAAACGTTTACGTTTTTGCCGTTATAAATACGATATTCAGCTGGCCATTCGAACCATGGTCGTTGATTGAAGTTTTCTTTTAAAGTCATGAATTGACTAAAAGGAATCAGCCAATCTTCATTATTTCCTAAAAACTGCTGGTACTCATTTTGAGTAAGTCCGTCGTTTTCTACAAAATTCCGTACAGCTTTTTCTAATAATGGTCTCCGTTCTCTCTGCACTAATTCATAATTTACTTTATCTACTCGATCACCAAAGTGAATTCCTTTTACATCATCTTTTGTTAAATAGCCTTCGTCCACCAATAAACTTAAATTAATAAAATCAGTGTTTCCAGCAAAGGCTGAATAAGATGCATAAGGTGAATCGCCAAAACTAGTCGTTGTTAAAGGTAATATCTGCCAATAAGATTGACCGGTGTTTACTAAGAAATCAATAAAATCAAAAGCTTCTTTTCCAAATGAGCCAATCCCATATTTATTCGGTAATGACGAGATGTGCATGAGCACCCCACTTGATCTTCTCATACTTTGGGCCTCCTACTATCGTTTATTTTTTTATAATGTATTAATAAATAATTGCCTCCGAAACATTCATAGAATTCATTATATGATATATTTTTTTGTTTTGCAAGTAAGGGTTTTCATGCCTGGTATATTTAGCCTTTCAAATTGTAGATAGGTCGCACATATTCGACTATTTTGATTGTTTCATTGGCTAGATCTAATATTTCTTTTTGTTTGTTATAGGCCGTTGGTGCTTCATCTAATGTGTTTTTGGTTACAGATGTAGAATAAACATTTTCCATCATTTTTTGATACTCTTGATAAGGAATGCGCTTCTTGGCCTGTGTTCTAGACATAACCCTTCCTGCCCCATGAGGAGCTGAACTATTCCAGTCTTTATTCCCTTTCCCTTCAGCAATAACTGATCCATCGCGCGAGTTAAAGGGAATGACTAGCCTTTCACCTTTCTTGGCTGATATCGCCCCCTTACGTGCAATCATTTCCTCTAAATCAATGTAATTATGCACCGAATCAAAACGACTCTTTTGTGCTAATCCTGTCACTTGTAAAATATTATCGGCCATTCTATTTCGATTTTGCAGTGCATATTTTTGAGCTAACTTTAAATCATGTAAATAGTCTTTAAATAGCTGTCCTTCTAAATGCCCTTCGCCTTTATTATCGGCTGGGTTTTGTTTGTCCGCTAAATCTTGATAAATCGAGGCAACACTATGACCAACATTTCGACTACCTGAATGAATGAGTAAATAAACTTTTCCTGAATCCGTTGCTTCCAAGCTAATGAAATGATTTCCGCCACCAAGTGAACCAATTGATTCATAAAAGATATCTTCCTCTAGCTGATCAGCAACCAAGAATTCTTCTTGTTCAACCAGAGTAGCCTGCTGATAATTCTTGTGGCGTCTGAATCCTAATGGCACATTTTGTCGGACTAAGCGGTCAAATTTTTTCAGGAACTTTCTGTCAGATGCCTCTCTTTTGTTTATTTCTAATTCAGTTACATTAACCCCACAACCAATATCTACACCAATAAAGTTTGGCACAATTGTATCATCCACCGTCATTGTCGTCCCAACAGTCGAGCCCATCCCATAGTGGACATCCGGCATGAAGCGAAACTTACTATCTTTAAAAGTTTCACGGTCCATCATTCGCTTAATTTGTCCATAAGATGCATCATCAATATTTGGATTAAATACTTTTGCTTGATTATATTTCCCTGTAATTTCTATAAATTTTGACATATCCTAACCATCCTTTTAATCATATTATCTCTTATTGTACCTTTTAAAAAAGCTGAGGAAACAGGACCATCTCCTATTTTCTCAGCTTGTTATATTTTTTTACTCTTCATGTGCCCATGGATCTTCGGTAAATTCATTTTCATCGAAGTCTGTTATATCGGACAATTCTAAAATCCAAATTTTTCCTGGATCAAGGCTATTCATTAAATCGGGCTTATCTTCTAATTCTTTATGTACTTTACCAACTGTTCCAGTCATTGGAACAACTAGCTCCGTAACTGCTTTAGACCCTTCTACACTAATTAGGCTATCGCCTTTTTCCATGCGTTCACCAAATTCTGGTAACTCAACATACATGATTTCGCCAATATCACTTTGTCCTTTTTCAGACAAACCAATACGATAGCCATTTTCGATTTCTTTTATCCATAAGCCACTTTCGATATACTGATAGGTCATCTTTGCTTTCCTTTCTACTCTGTTATTTAATGCTCTACATCTTTTTATACAATTTTCGCTTTAAGACTACTTCTTCTGTCTCATCTGGGTAACCGCCCCAATTCGAGGCTTCCATCTCTTCAATTCTTCTTAATTTTGTTTCATATTCTGTTACGGATTCATCGTTCTTTATTTCAAAAAACAGTGTATTAATTAATGCACCAAATAATACTAACAAATTCCCTACAAATAAAAACAACATTAAAGCAATAAATCCACCCAAGGTTTGGTTGGTTATTGCATCGCCGCCCATGTACTTAGTTAACAAGCTAAAACTCTGCGAGAGTCCTATCAACGTTACCGTCGCAAAGATTGAACCTGGGATTGCGTACTTAATTTTCAGATGATGATTTGGGACTAAATGATAAATGACCAACGATACAATCATTAAAACGACTGGGAACAGCATCCACCGTAATAGTAAAAATGTCTCAAAGAATACGATCTCAACATCAAAGAAATCCCTAGTAAAACTCAATATTTGCTCACCAAATACAAAGGCGAAAATAGAGATTCCAACCAAGATTAAAATAATTAACATTACTAATAATGATAGTAATCTTGATATCACAAAATTCTTTTTCTCGGTTGCTCCATAAACTTGGTCTAATATTTTTCGCATAGTTGAAAATACTTTACTTGCTGACCAGATAGAGGCTAGTAAACCAATTGAGATTGCCCCGCCACTCCCACTTTCCAGGTACTCTTTAACAATTGGCGTTAGCATTCTACTGATATCGGCCGGGAATGTACTTTGAATGAAACCAATTGCTTGCTGCGAACTAAAGGGTAGAAATGGAATCACGTTAGCAAATACTAGTAAGATTGGCACGAGTGATAACAACAAATAATACGTCATCGCTGCAGCACCCTGCATAACCGATGTACGATTCCAATTTTCCATAATAATTCTCATCGTATCCGTGAACTTCTCTGTTTTTGTACTTGTCTGATTCATACGTATCCCTCCAATCAGCTAATCAAACAGTTGATTTCCGACTCATTATTTATGCAAATTATATTCAGCAATGATTGACCGCACTGCTTCTTCAATGGAAATTGCTGACCCTTTCTTGCCACTCATATAAGTTACTTTAATTTGGCGATCGTCTTCATCCTGAAATACTTCGCCTATCTTTTTGTCTTTGATCAATACTTCTAAATCTGTCACTACATCACTAGCTAATTTACCTGAAACAATACTTACTTCTTCTGCTCTCTTTTTTCGAGCCATATAATCTCCAACTTTCTTTACAATTTTCATAAGATAACAATACTTCAAAGTCCAAGTTGATGCAAGGTGAAACTCACATTACGCATTGAATTCAATAATTTCTAAAATTTGTTCCGGGGTGAGAGAACTATCATGTTTCACAATTAAGCCGGCTGTTTCTGAAGAATACAAAAATCCTGGAACAGTTTTGACATTATATTTTTGTCGAAATTCTTTGATCTCTTCTGTATAATCAGTATCTTTCGCATCAACATAATGAATATCCAATTCTTTTTCTTCTGCTAACGGACTTAACTTATGCACAAACTTTCGACAGTAAGGACAGTTAGCAAAACCGATATAGATAATCTTCCCTGTTTTTGTTTCCAGTAATTGATCGGCCGCTTCGGGTGTCGTTTCGTTGAATATCTCTACTTCTTTTTGATAATCTTCAACACTAATTTTTTTCATGAATTGGCTCCTCTTGAAACATATTTTTGTTAATTAACTAAGCTTTTCGAATGTTTCACCTACAGGTCCTTGGATAAATAAATCAACTTCCAAATCGCCTGTATCAAGTTCTTCTTTATTAATAACAACCACTCTTTTTCCTTCAAAACGGTAAATTAAGTTTTTTACTGGATAAACGGTTAAAGAAGTTCCTGCAATAATCAATAAATCCGATTGCTCGATCACTTCTTTTGCTTTTTCAATCACTTCTTTTTTAGGATTTTCACCAAAGTAAGTAACTGAAGGACGGACAATCCCATTATCTACATAGCATCTTGGCACATTATCTCCATCTCTTTCAAGCTCGTTCGGTAAGTATACGCGCTCACATTCCATACAAAACCATGTGCGCCCATTACCATGTAACTCTAAGACATAACGATGGCCTGCTTTTTGGTGTAAGCCATCCACATTTTGTGTCAGCACCCGTATATCTTTCCCACTTTTTTCTAAATCCGCTAAAACACGATGGGCCATATTTGGCTCTGGATGAATGCGTGGCTTTCGTGGACGATTAAAAAATTCAACGGGGTTATTCATGATATTGCGTCGATTTAAGATTTTTCGTGGGTCTTCTTGTTCTTCTTCCATTTTCGTATATTGACCATCTCTGGAACGATAGTCAGGAATTCCACTTTCAGTAGATACCCCTGCCCCACCGAAAAACGTAACCATCTTTGCTTGATCAATATATTGTTTTAATAGTCTAATTTCTGAATCCATAGCCATTATTTCTACTCCATTTCTTAATTCTCTGACCAATCCATAAAGCGCTTCACTAAGCCCATAATTGTCACGCTTAAGGCAATAATAGAGGTAACCAATTGAATTGTCTCGATAATTTCTTTTCTTGTTTTTTTCATTTTGTTTTGCGGCACAACACTCAATTGTATGCCGACTCCTCCTTAATCCTCATTTTTTTCATAAGTAATATTCACCGACTAGCTATTCTCTAATAAGTACTTTCATTATACCATGATTTAAAATTCATCTAAATTAAAAGACATTAAAAAGACTTAAGCCTACTTTTCAGCAATCTTAAGTCCTCTAGTCGTTCTTATTCTTCTAAAGCACCTAGCATTTTTTTCTTTGCATCTAAAAATGCCGGTTCAAAAATTCTTTTTTCAGCCTCATTTGTTTGTAAATCAACCGTTAATTCATAAGTTATGGAACCCGGTTGCCCTGTAATCACATAGATTCGATCACATAAAATGAGCGCCTCATCCACATCGTGTGTGATTAACAATGAAGACCAACCTAATTTTTCGCGTGTCTCAATAAACCACTGATGCAAGTTTTTTCGAGTATAAGCATCTAGTGCACTAAAAGCTTCATCTAATAATAACCATTGCCTTTGAAAGGCAGCTGTTCGTAAAAAGGCAATTCGTTGACGCATCCCACCACTTAATGCATGCGGATAATGATTGGCCCACTCACTTAAACCAAACTCTTCTAATAATGTTAGCGCCAGCTCTCGTGCTTCTTTCTTTGAGTCTTTCGCAATAATCCGCGGCAACATTATATTTTCAAGAACAGTATAATGTTCATACAGCATATCTTTTTGCAGCATATAGCTGATTTTCCCCTTGATTTCAGAGGAGTCATCGAGCGAAATACTACCTTCTTGTAATGGAAGTAAGCCAGTAATTAACTGAAAGAGCGTTGATTTCCCCACCCCACTTTGCCCTAGAATCCCAATAGTTTCACCTTTTTCCACTTCCAGATTCACATCTTTTAGCACACGATAATTTCCATATGAAAAATCTAAATTCTTTACTTTCAACATATCTACTCACCCAAATATTCATTTGTGAAAAATGGTTCTTCTGTTAAATCTTTTTCAATTAATTCATTTTCATAGAGCCATTTATAAAATGTATTCCAGCGTTCCTCTTCAATATAACCCCATTTTTCTGGAGTTTCTGCATAATTTTCACTGACCCAAGCTTGTGACGATAAAATAAAATCTTCTTGTTCTTTCAATTCAGGTGCATGTTTCATTAGAATGTTAGCTGATTCTTCTGGTTCTTCCATTGCATATTGATAGCCTTTTTTGATTGCCTGAACCATCTTTTTCGTTGCTTCTGGCTTTGCATCCATGTAATCATTATTCACGATAATAACTGGTGAATAAAAATCAAGTTCCTCAGCAATATCCGTTAAATAAAAGAAATCAGTTGCGACATCCATCGAGTCCGCCATCACTCCATCCCAGGCATAATAAATCCAGGCCGAATCAAACATTTCTGTACTCAGGCCAATTACTGAATTATCTGCTTGGTTGGGAATGAGTTCAACTTCTTCAAAGTTTCCGCCATCTTGTGAGACAATATGGTCAATAATCGCCAACTCAATCGGCTCATTCCATGTTCCATAAGAATTTCCTGCGAGATCTTTCGCACTCTCTATTTCAACATTTTCATGAGACATAATCCCGGATGTATTATGGTCAATAATCGCTGCAACAGCCGTAACCGGTAGACCTTTTTCAAAACGGGCCGCAATCGTATCTTGGAAATCAATCCCAAACTCGGCTCCACCAGTACCAACTAATTCGGTTCCGCTTCCCTCAGGTGGACGACGAATCGTTACATCCAGTCCTGCTTCTTCAAAGTAACCTTTCTCTAAAGCTACATATAAACCAGTATGATTCGTATTTGGTACCCAATCTAAAATAAAATCAATCTCTTCTAAGCCACTTGCCTCTTCTGAATCTGAAGGTGTACAAGCAGTAATCATGAATAAAATAAACAATGAAGCAATGACAGTTAATAACCTTTTAATCTTTTTCATTTAATTGATACCCCTTTTGGATTTTTATCTTGATATTGCCAAGGTGTTGCCCACTTTTCGATCAAGTTGACAAGCCCTATTAAGGTCAAACTAATGACAGAAATAACAACAATCGCCGCAAACATATTCGCATAGGCAAAGATATTTTTAGCCTGAATCATGTAGACCCCGAGTCCCTCAAAGCCACCTAACCATTCAGCAATGACTGATGCAACAAAGGCATAGGAGACGCTAATTTTCAGCCCACTAAAAAAATATGATAAACTTGCTGGTAATTTTACATGCCACATAATTTGCCAATGATTGGCCCCCATTAGTTTGAGTAAATTGACCGAATCTTCATCGACAGAGGCAAAACCTTCTAAAATATTGATAACGATTGGAAATAAGGTCGTTAAAACGACTAAGACAATTTTCGGTGTCATGCCATAACCCAACCACAAGACGAGAATCGGTGCAATCGCCACAGTAGGAATAGTTTGGCTAATAATTAAATACGGATAAAGTGTTCGTCGAACAAATGGAAACCGGTCCATACTAATTGCAAGTGCAAAGGCTAAGATTATCCCGATAGCTAAACCGGCCAGTGCCTGGACTAATGTAATCCAACTATTTTCTGCAAGAACTTGCCACTGATTGATAAAAGAGCGCGCGATCTCACTTGGTGTCGGAATAATAAATGGAGGTAATAGTTCATAAATACCCAATACTTCCCACACCACCAACATGATGATTCCAAAAACAAACGCACTATACTTATTTCCGATACTTTGCAGTTTTTTCATCGGTTGTTAGCACCTGTCCTTCTCCTTTATAGCGTACTTTCATGTTGGCAAAGATATTTGGATGGACTTCACCTGCAATCTTTATTGCTTCATTCACTAACTCCATTACTTCCTCATATTCCCCTTCAATGGTCGTTTCAAAGGATGACACTTCATACTGATCAGTTTTCGAAGCAATAAAAGTTATAAATTTGTCGACAACTTCTAATGTATTTTCTTCATCTAGATTCATTGGTAAAATTTGAACTGCAACACTACAATTTTTCATAAAAAATCCCTCCAAATATTTTTATATTCGAGGGCACCCAATTTACCTTTATTTATAAAAATACCCAAAGCAATACATTGTATTGTTTTGGGCAGATTAAATCACGTTTTTTATAAATATATTTCCCTACGCCAGTATTAACTGTACAGGTTCGTTGAGTATAATCTCAGCTTGTTAAGCACCCCAAATATATTATTCAATTTTCAATTAAAATTGTACCATAATATCAAACCTTAACAAGTACTTTGACTTTTCTTTCCACTTATTGGTGTCTGATCGAATAACAAGCATTATCTGTGTTATACTTAAGTAGGTTGAATTCTACTGAGAACTCAACTTTTTTAATGAAGTATTTTATATTTTAAATCGTTAGAAAAATTTAATTATATAATATTTCTCAAATATAAATAAGATTTGAGGTGACAATATAATGGCAAAAGAAAAACACTATGCAGTCTTAGTTGACGCTGAAAACGTATCTCCAAAATATATTAATATTATTTTTGATGAAGCATCTAACTACGGAATTACGACTTACCGTCGTATTTATGGTGATTGGACAAGCACACGAAATAATGGGTGGAAATCAATTTTATTGTATAATTCGATTACTCCTATTCAACAATATAGCTATACGGATGGGAAAAACTCTTCGGATAGTGCAATGATTATTGATGCGATGGATATTCTGTATACAGCAGCGGTTGATGGATTTATTATCGTTTCTTCTGACAGTGACTTTACACGCTTGGCTTCTCGTTTACGTGAATCAGGCATGAATGTAATTGGAATGGGAGAAAGTAAAACGCCCGGCGCATTTATATCAGCATGTAACAGTTTCAAATACTTAGATATCTTATATCAAAGTTTTGATTCGGAGGATGAGGAAGAAGAGGAAATAGAAGTAGAAGAATCTACAAATAAAAATCCTTCTTTCAATATCTCACCTAAAAAATCAAAGACTGTTGATAATACTCGTAGACGAAAAAATGCGCGCACAAAGAGTAAAAAACAATCTGCTCCTGACAAGCAGCCTAGAAAACGAGTAAAACCACAGCCACAAACAAAAATCGC
>CAYROB010000017.1:1959-12412 GCA_964425775.1 uncultured Carnobacteriaceae bacterium | reverse complement strand
GAAGAACTGACGCTCATTTAAACCGTATAAGAAACGTAATTTCTGCTTTTCTTTTAACTGTAAGCCGTATTCTGATAAGTTTTCACGACTTGTAGGTCCGTGTTGTCCTGGTGGATATGGACGACGTGACAATTCTTTACCAGTTCCTGATAAAGAAATACCTAATCGACGTGATTTTTTCCATGTTGATCCTGTAAATCTTGACATAAATATTTCCTCCATTAAAATGTATTGGAGTAAAATAACGATTCTAGAAGTTCAATAATACGTGCATTCTTTTTTAATTTTCGCCGTTAGCAGCCGCTTGGTTACTCATTCGCTTGTTAGCAAAAAAATGTTGACGTGATTATCACTTTTCGCTGCATTATTTTACACTCTTGTTATTATATTGTATTAATTAGACAAAGTCAATTGTTTCCCCATATTTAATCACTAAATATGCCTACTTCTTAAGGTAATTGATTTCCGGCAGCCATATATAATGAATACCAATCTTCTCTAGATAGCTTAATATCTGATGCTTTGGCAATCTGTTCAATTCGTTCAAGATTCATTGTTCCGGCTATGACTTGCATGTTTGCTGGATGACGTAAAATCCAACTTGCAGCTAAACCTGTTGGAGTTGTGTTGTATTTAGTTGCTAGCTTTTCAAGGAGCTCATTCAATTCTGCTAAATTTTCATCTCCGATAAATACTCCTGCATCCGCTTTTCCTTGATAGGGTGACCAAGCTTGAATGGTCATATCATTTAATCTGGAATATTCTAGCACGCCACCATCATGGTCAATACTTCCTTTTTCTAATCGATTTGCATTAATTCCTTGATCAATCATTCCTGTATGCATTAACCCAAACTGTAATTGATTCGCATGTAGTTCCTGTTCAACAGATTTCTTTAACAACTCTACCTGTCCAGGAGTGAAATTACTTACCCCAAAATAGCGAACTTTTCCTTCTTTTTCTAATTGATTGAAAGCATCCGCAACCTCTTCTGGTTCCATTAACGTATCTGGTCGATGAAGTAACAGGGAATCTAAATAATCTGTATCAAGGCGCTCCAAAATTCCTTCTACTGAATGTATAATGTGTTCTTTTGAAAAATCATACATTTTTCCAGGTACAATCCCTAGTTTGGATTGAAGAAAAATATCGCTACGATTATACTTGCTATCTTTTAAAGCCTTTGAAAAAATCCTCTCACTGTTTCCGCCACCATAAATATCTGCATGGTCAAAAAAAGTAATTCCATTGTCAATCGCTGTCTCAATTACTTCCACTGGATACTTTGCGTCGCCAATTCGCATTGCCCCTAACGCTACAGCTGATACTTCCTCTTTAGTTTTCCCAAAAAATATTCTCTTCATTGATAGTCACTTTCCTTTCTAAATCTTAGATAAGGGTCCAATCATCTCAGTAATTATACGATGAATACTCTACTTTTAAAATAGTATATTATTTTTTTGAGTATATGCTTCTTTTTTTTCGATAGTTTGTGTTAAAATTATAGAGTATACAAGATTAAATCACTACTGATTTTAATCGACTTTTGTCAAAACTATTTAAAATATATATAAATGTTTCTATAGGAGGAAATAATTATGATAATTGGAGTACCTAAGGAATTAAAATCAAATGAAAACAGAGTCGCTGCTACACCGAGTGATGTTTCAGATTTAGTTCGTCATGGTCACGAGGTCCTTGTCGAGAAAGATGCTGGACTGGGTTCAGGTTTTACGAATGAGGAATATAAAGCAGCAGGCGCACAAATTTTAGATGATCCTGCAGATGTTTGGAAAGCTAAAATGGTCATCAAAGTTAAAGAACCAATAGCAGAAGAATATAAATACTTTTATGAAGGTCAAATTCTCTTCACTTTCTTGCACTTAGCAAACGATCGTGCACTTACAGAAAGCTTAGTTGAAAATAAAGTTTCAGCAATCGGTTATGAAACAGTAACAGTTAATGGTAAATTACCTCTTTTAAATCCAATGAGTGAGGTAGCTGGACGATTTTCGATCCAAGCCGGTGCGCAATTCTTAGAATACGCTCACGGTGGATCTGGTGTCTTATTAGCCGGTGTTCCTGGAGTTGGCCGAGGAAACGTAGTGATTATTGGTGGTGGAGTCGTTGGATCAAATGCTGCAAAAATGGCTATCGGTCTAGGAGCAAATGTTACAATTCTTGATATTAATATAGAACGCTTAGCTGAATTAGATGATCAATATGGAACTCAAATCCATACATTAATGTCTAGTCCTCACAACATTGCTGAAGTCGTTAAAGATGCCGATTTAGTTGTTGCATCTGTATTAATTCCTGGAGCCAAAGCACCTGTTTTAGTTACTGAAGAAATGGTTAAGTCAATGAGACCCGGTTCAGTCGTTGTTGATGTGGCTGTTGACCAAGGTGGTAACATCGAGACAAGTGATCGGGTCACGACTCACGATGACCCAGTCTATAAAAAACATGGCGTCAATCACTATGCAGTTGCGAACATGCCGGGTGCTGTTCCAAGAACCGCAACCATTGCATTGACGAATGCAACAATGCCTTATGTCAACCAAATTGCTAGAAATGGTTTAGAAAAAGCTTTCCTAGGCAACCAAGCCATTATGCGTGGACTGAATGTGTATAAAGGATTAATCACTAACGAAGGTGTCGCAAAAGCATTAAACTTAGACTTTCGCAACATGTATGACATAATCCGTGGATAATTATAAAGTTACAAAAGGGATTCGAACAGTTATTTGTTCGAATCCCTTTTAGATTTTATATTAATTTTTAATAAATGAAAGAACTAATGCCGCAGAACGTTTACCTGCTAAAATAACAAATTCATCAAAATCTACACTTGCTTCTTCATTCGCTGTGTCCGAAACTGCTCGAATCACTGCACATGGTATGTTAAATTGACTACATGTTTGCGCTACTGCAGCTCCTTCCATTTCGGTAACTAAAGCTGATGGAAAATGCTCCTTTATTTTCTGTATTTCATCCGTAGATCCTACAAATGAATCGCCTGTAACAATTAACCCGGTGTGGACTTCCCAGGATTGATTGATTGCGGCTTCTTCTATTTTTTTACTAAGTTCTAAATCCGCCGTATACCGTTCGGGCATTTGGGGTATTTGACCATAGTTATAGCCAAACACTTCATTATTTACATCATGATATGTTAATTCTTTCGAGATAACTAATTCTCCAATATCCATTCCTTCTTGAATCGCTCCTGCTGAACCGGTATTTATCACCGCATCAACATCGAATTGTTGAATTAACAAGGTTGTCGCAATTGAGGCATTCACTTTACCAATTCCTGATTGGACAATTGTAACAGCCTTCCCATCGATAAAGCCATCATAAAATTTTTGATTCGCAATTTCGATTATTTCATAGGATTTTATTTCTTCTACCAAATGTTTAATTTCTTCTTCCATTGCTACTAAAATACCTGTTTTCAAAAACTCACTCCCCAATTTTCGTTCTAATTAGTAAAACAAGATAATTACCCAACTAATAATTAATAGTAAGCTGACAATGACAATCAATGCCGTTAATGTTCGATCAACTTTTCGATAGCGTGACATCACATCAATTCTTTTACGCTTTGTTTTGCCTTCTCGATTTAACTTAAATTCTTCATACCGATCAATCATCTTGTCTTTTACCTTGTTTTTAGCCTGAGATCTCAGCTCTTTTCTATCATTCTTTTTTCGATTTGACCTTGACCCCACTTAAATCCTCTTCTCTCTTTTAATCTATAGTTACTTAGTCATTTCTTTTTGTCTAAGTAGTTGCCAATAAAATAATGCAAAAACTGTTTTAGAGTCACACAACTCTTCTCTGGCATAAGCATCCATTGCTTCTTCATAAGTTAAAGTGACCACTTCAATAAACTCATCTTCATCTTGTGCTAGCGAATCTTCTACATCTATGAGATCACGTGCTTCATAAATTTCCAACAATTCATCTGTATAACCGGGTGTACTATAAAATGATGTGACAAACTTCCATTGATTCGCTCTCATACTTGTTTCTTCTTCAAATTCTCTTTTAGCGGTTATCAAACCATCTTTGTCTTCTGGATCTTTTAATCCTGCCGGCAATTCTAAAGTTGTTTTTCCAATAGCTACTCGATATTGACGAACTAAAACAATTTTTTGATCTTCAGTAAATGCAATGACAGCTGCTGCATCATCATGTCGAACGATTTCTCTTTGTGCAGGTCTACCATCTGGTAATGTAACCTCAGCTAATTCATATGTGGTCACAACCCCCTCATGAACCGTCTTTACACTATTAATCTTTTCTTCAAATTTCACTTTAAAGACCGCCTCTCTATTTTCATTCATTATAACATTATTTTAGGAGAAGAATCTAAAAAATCCAGCTAAAGTATGAGAGTAAAATTGCTGATTTATGGTAATATACTAGTGAGAGCATAGAAAGGGTGTCTATAACATGAAAAAGAAAACATCCAATAATTTAACGATCCTTTTATTGGCCTTATTTACTATTAGTGTTGTTAGTTCTTTACTAATAACCGTGAATATCAATCAGTCCTTAGCTACTTTTCTTGGCATAGTGAGTGGACTAGGATTATACTTAACCTATCTTCGTAAGCAAAAACCTGCGATTCAAAGTAATAAAATACACTTGAAGCCTGTTTCAGATGAGCGGAAAAAATTATATCAATCAAAAGGTTTATCAAATGAGGATATTGATTTTTTTAGAGAAACTATGAATAATACTAAGGAGCAGATCTTGCAATTAGAAGAAAATATCAATAGTACTGGTAAACTGCGTGCAATTGCAAATCGCTATGATACATTGAACTTAGTAAAAATACTCTTCAAAGATATAGTGAATGAACCTGACCGCTTACACGAAGTAGATCAATTTTTATATGTGCACTTACCTAGTTTAACTGAATTAACCAGTAAATATGTCCAAATTAATCAGCACAAAGCAAAAAGCAAACAAACATTTGAGGTTCTTGAAAAATCAGCAGATACAATTGATGAAATGTGCCAACAAATATCTGATGACTACCTCCAGTTCCGTTCAAGAGATATTAAAGATCTTGCAAACGAAGTTGAATTAGCGAAAAAAAGATTGAATCGCGAAGGTTCAAGCATTAAAGATGATGAAATTTAAAGAGAAAGGAAAATAATCAATGACAGAAAAAAATAAAAGTTCTGACGCAACAATCGAAGACTTATTAGAAAATCCGTTTGGTAGTCCAAGTCCAATGCCTGAGTTAAAACCTCAAACAGTCGAACAAGAAGAAAGAATTATTGGTAAGACTTATGATTATTTGCCTGAAGAACAAAAAGAACAGGCCCGTAAACTTGCCGAACAAATTGATTTTACCGATACTGATTCTGTTTTAAACTATGGTTCTGCTGCCCAACAAAAAATTGGCGACTTTTCGCACAATGTCTTAAATCACGTTCAAAACCAGGATACTGGAATAATTGGCAACTCAATTAATGATTTAATGTTCCATTTAAAGGAATCTAATCCTGATGAGTTAACCGAAGAGAAAGAAAACTTTATTTCCCGTATTTTCAATCGAACAAAACGTTCTATCTATGAAAAAACGGCTAAATATCAAAAAATTGGTGCCCAAGTCGATAACATTGCCTTACAACTAGATTCTCAAAAAAATAGTTTGCTAGAAGATAATAAAATGTTGTCTAATCTATATGATCAAAACTTGGATTACTATAAAGCATTAAATCTTTACATCGCAGCTGGCGAATTACGAATACAAGAATTACAAGACGAAATCATTCCAAATGCCTTAAAAGAAGCCGAAACAACACCTGATCAAATGGCTGTCCAAAAAGTGAATGACCTAAATCAATATGTGAATCGCTTAGATAAAAGAGTTCATGATTTAAAAATTACGCGTCAAATCACTTTACAGCAAGCGCCACAAATTCGTTTGATTCAAAATACGAATCAGGCCTTAGCTGAAAGAATTCAAACTTCCATAAATACAGCTATTCCTTTATGGAAAAATCAGATTGTTATCTCACTGACATTATTGCGTAAACAAGATGCTGTCAAGGCACAACGTCAAGTTTCAGATGCTACGAATGAAATGCTTATGAAAAATTCTGAAATGCTAAAGCAATCTTCAATTGATACGGCTCGTGAAACAGAACGTGCTATTGTCGATATCGAAACATTAGAAAAAACACAAAGTGATTTAATTGAAACGCTACAAGAGACCTTAGTCATTCAACAAGAAGGTTCGCAAAAACGGCGTGAAGCTGAACAGCAATTAGGCCTGATGGAAGATCAACTACGTGATCAATTACTAGAGATTACCCAACAAAATGAATAGTAAAGTACTGCGTATTAGCAAATAAAAAAATCCCCTAGAAACGACTAACCGTTTCTAGGGGAATTTTATTGTTTATTTTATTTTTTTGCTTCTTCTAAAAACTCTGGGTAATGTGTTTCACAAATCTCATAACAACGGTGACAGATTAGTTCATCGTCTTTTAATTCGATAATGTCTTCTGTTGTAATTCGGCAACGATCACATACCACACCTGGCATATGTTCTACTTTGACAGCCATGTTATCAAATGACAACACATCCTCATCATCTGTAGGCTTTTCACTCAATGGTAAAATATTTAATTCTGAAGCAACCAAGACCTGACGTAAATCAGTATCTAACGATTCAAATAATTCTTTAATATCAGCTGAAACATAAAGTGTTGTTTTGGCTTCAAAGTCTTTTCCAATCACTTTATTCTCACGTGCTACTTCATTTGCTTTCAAGATATTATCGCGAACTTTCATGAAGGCTGACCATTTTCCAATTGATTCTTCACGGTTTGCGTAATGTTCTACTTCTGGCATTTCTGTTAATTGTGCATATTCTTCTTCTTCATTTAAGAAGTCCCATAGTTCTTCTGCAGTATGTGGAATGATAGGCGTCAACACTTTTGTTAATTTAACCAATGATTCGTAAAATACTGTTTGAATTGCACGGCGCGTATAAGCATCAGGTGCATCAATATATAAAATATCTTTTGCAATATGCATATAGAAGTTTGATAAATCAACAGTTGTAAAATGATTGATTTCTTTCGAAATATCATTAAATTTGTAGCTTTCAAATGCTGCTAAAACATTTTCTATCGTTACATCTAGTCGGTTCAGTGTATACTGGTCAATCGAGCGTAACTCTTCATATGGAATACTATCTTCAGCCGGATTAAAGTCCTCTGTATTCTGAACCATAAAGCGTAATGTATTACGGATTTTACGATAAAACTCAGATACTTGCTGTAATAATTCCATACTTACTCGAACGTCTGCTTGTGTGTCAACAGTTAGTACCCATAGTCGGATAATATCTGCCCCTAATTGATTTATCACTTTATCTGGGTCGATGACATTACCAACTGATTTACTCATCTTGTGGCCTTTTCCATCTAATACAAACCCTTGTGACAGAACTGCTTTATACGGTGCTACACCATTAATAGCAACACTTGTTGTTAAACTCGAGTTGAACCAACCACGATACTGGTCTGATCCTTCTAGATATAGATCGGCTGGGAAGTGTAATTCTTCGCGCTCTCTTAGAACAGCTTCGTGTGAAGAACCTGAGTCAAACCAAACATCCATAATATCTGTTTCTTTTGTAAACTCACCATTTGGACTTGCCGGGTGTGTGAATCCTTCTGGTAACAAGTCGGCTGCATCACGTTCAAACCAGACATTCGATCCATGCTCTTTAATTAGAGCTGCAACGTGTTCAATTGTTTCTGGAGTAATAATCGGCTCTTCATTTTCACCATAGAAAATTGGTAGTGGAACACCCCAGTGACGTTGACGTGAGATGACCCAGTCTCCTCGATCTTTGACCATACTATGAATTCGGTCTTCACCCCATGGTAGCAACCAGTCAACATTTTTAATTTCGTCTAACATTTCTTCACGGAACTTATCGATTGATGCAAACCATTGTGGTGTTGCTCGGAAAATAACTGGTTTCTTTGTACGCCAGTCATGTGGATAACTGTGTGTAATGAATTCCATCTTTAACAATAAATCTTTTTCTTCTAACCAACCAGTAACAACAAGGTTAGCATCATCATAAAACATTCCTTCTAATCCTGGTGCTTCATCAGTAAAGTGACCTAAGTCATCAACTGGTGAAAGAACTGGTAGACCATAGTCTAATGCTACGATATAATCTTCGTCACCATGTCCAGGTGCTGTATGAACAAGTCCAGTACCTTCTTCGAAAGTTACATGGTCACCTAAAATAAGTAATGACTCTCGCTCATAGAATGGATGTTGTGCTGTTAGATACTCTAATTCTTTTCCTTTAATTTCTTTTTCAACAACAACATTTTCCCACTCAAATGTTTCTGTTAATTTTTCTAATAATTCAGCTGCAATAACAAACTTTTTCCCATCTGCATTCACTACATTATAAATACCTGTTGGGTGAACAGCAATTGCTAAGTTTGATGGTAATGTCCAAGGAGTTGTTGTCCAGATAATAAATTGTGCATCGTTATCTACAATTCCTTTCCCATCTTTTACAGGGAAGCCGACAAAGATACTTGGCCCACGCACATCATGGTATTCAATTTCTGCTTCAGCTAGTGCTGACTCACTTGATGGTGACCAGTAAATTGGTTTCTGTCCTCGATAAATATAGCCATTCTCGACCATTTTACCAAATACTTGGATTTGAGCTGCTTCATACTCAGGTTCTAAAGTAATGTAAGGATTATCCCAATCGCCAGTAATACCGAGACGCTTGAATGAATCTCGTTGCAAATCAACTTGCTCTAATGCATATTCCTCACATAAACCGCGGAACTCAGCAATCGACATTGACTTACGATCAACACCTTGGTTGGTTAAAACTTGTTCGATTGGTAAGCCATGTGTATCCCATCCTGGAACATAAGGCGCATCATTTCCGCTCATTGAACGATAGCGAACGATAAAATCTTTAGAAACCTTATTCAGTGCATGTCCGATATGAATTTCACCATTGGCAAATGGAGGTCCATCATGTAATACAAACTTTGGTTTGCCTTCGTTTAACTTTCGGCGTTGTTCATAAACGTTATTCTCTTCCCAGTCTGCTTGACGCTGTGGCTCTTTATTTGCTAAACCAGCACGCATTGGAAAATCAGTTCTTAATAAATTCAAAGTATCTTTCATTTTCAATAAATCCAACTCCTATTATAATTTTGTAATAAAAAAGATCCCATCCTAATAAAAGGACGAAATCTCGTGGTACCACCTTTTTTCAAGTAAAATCTCCTCACAAAAAAATTACTCTCTCAAAGTCTCTTTAATGCAGAGTTACATTATTAGCTACTCAATTCACTATTATAAATCGGGATGATAATACATTAAGTATCGATCAACTCACACCAACCGTTGATTCTCTGCTCGACAATAATTGTCTCAATACTCTTAATATATCGTGTTCCCTTTTATTTATCATTTAATTTTCTTCTGAATCTGGTAACTCAATTGCAGGCATTGTACCTTCCTCGTAGCCATCCGATTCTTGACTTACATCATTATAATGCTCTTCCTCTTCAATTGCAACTGTCTCATCAATCGAATCTTCTACATTCGCTTCTTCTTCACTACTGTCTTCGGTTTTTTCGTCCAATTCTTTTTCAACTTCTTGAATAGTTTCTATAGTTGGGGACTCGATTAAATCGCCAGCCAAGAAGTTATCCCAGTCCTCTTCATTTAGAAGCTCTAAATGAGATTCAATAAGTAATTGAAGTCTTTGTTTGAACACACGTCCTTGTTTGCGTAGTGCTTCTGTCTCATCTTCAACCTTGCGTGCTCTAACTACTGCTTCTTTCAATAATTCATCTGCTTTATTATCAGCGTCTACATGAACTTCTCGAGAATAGTCATCGGCTTTTTTCTCAGTATCCGTTGCATAATTATCAGCTTTTCTCTTTTTCTCAGATACATAACTATCTGCGTCTTCTCGCACTTTCTCGGCATAACTTTCAGCTTCGATTTTAATTACTTTTACTTCTCGTTCTGTATTTTCTATCAGACGATCAGCAGCGTCTTGTGCTACTAGAATCGAACGATTTAAGGATTCTTGCATTTCTTCATAGTTAGATAATTTTTTATTCGTTATTTCTAATTCTTCTTCAAGCTCTTTATTTTGACGCATAACTAATTCGTAATCGCGGATAACTTGATCTAAAAATTCATTTACCTCATCTTGATCATATCCTCGCATTTTTGTTGAAAATTCTTTATTGTGAATTTCTAATGGTGTCAATGGCATAAGTATCCCCTTCCAGTAAAGTGTTTTTATTTTTTATTAAGAAATTAACTATTACGACTAATGATACCAACTTCTATTATTAAATTATCTTTCCGAGTTGTACCTCGATGTTGTCTAATCTGAATTCGA
>CAYROB010000017.1:0-1949 GCA_964425775.1 uncultured Carnobacteriaceae bacterium | reverse complement strand
TGGCCGTTCAATTTCCACCCAGTTAATTTTAATTTTCCGATCACTAATCATTTCTTTTGTTCGATTTCTTGATAAATTTAAAGCTTTAGCTAAAACCAAATCAATTCGTAAAGAGGCAACAATAATTTCATCGATTTCCCACTTATTTAAGGGCTCTATTTGCTCATTGAGATTTTTATCATCTAGCTGAATATTTATGTTGCCGACTCGATCCATATTGTGTTTTACAAAACTGACCATTTTCTCATCTAAAAAAAATTGCCAACGAATACCATCTGTAATAATATCCCCGAGGTTAGCACGTGAGAAACCAGTACCCAAGACACTTCCCATAATTTCTCCATGTGATAACTCGGCGAATTTCGTTGGGTAACTAATTTCGAGTAAAGTAATTTCAAAATCTTTCTCTTCTGGTTCAAAATATGGTGGGTAAATCAGAATTCGTTTTTGCTCAGCACCTTCGAAGCCACCAAAGCTTTTATAATCGACATCTTCATATTGACTGATAATTGATTCAGCAATAAAATGTTGCCGGGGATTTAGAAAATTCGTTAAATAGGGTGTATATTGATTATTTACTTGTGTAATCCAGTCAAGCACTTGTTCAATAAAAGATTGCTCATCTTCACGAAAGTGTTGATAGATATTCTTCATTGTATAGATCTCCTTTAAGATACCAAACGAATTAATGAATTAATAACAACAACCAGACCAGATTTAATTAATCCTAATGCTAGTAAAGCGACAATTCCTGCGAAACTGACATAACCAATTGGTGGAACAAACTGTCTGAAAAAACCAATATACGGTTCACATATTTGATAGAGTATTTGCCCTAACTTTGATTGGTATGCTCCAGGTAACCAAGACATCAAGAAATATACGATTAATATAAATCGATAGACATCAATTGCACGTAGTAATAAGCTACCTATTTGTAATATTATATTTGCCATCTTTTAAATCCTTCTCCTCAATTAATTACAATAATGATTCCGTAAATTCAGCTAATTCGGATCCATCCACTTCTACACTTTGAGGAGTACAAATAAATATCTCTTCGCCTAAGCGCTGAATATCTCCTTAAATTGCATAGTCCTATGTTTCTCCAAATAAAGATTGCCATAGGAGCTAAATATTTATTAGGATTAGCATCAACCATATTGTATAATTCTCCGTTTTGAATGATATAATTAATTTGCCATAACATTCCTTCTTTAACTTATAGAAAGGAGTGTACTTTAATTCAACTAAGTCTTGTTCTCTTAATGACATCTCTAGTTGATGGTTTCCATCAATGACAGTATAGAGTCCATTACTCATATAGGAATCAGTAATAACGGGATAATATTTAATGCTTTTTATATTCTTTTGTGAACATTGGAATTGATTTAACAAGTAGATGTTCATATCAAAAGGAATAGGATGGTTGATTCTATTTCTATCTAGTTCATCTTCAGTCATAGATTGAATAGAAGATGTCTGATAAGCATCTGATTGAATCACATGATCAATATTAAAATAAACCTTATAGCTTCCTACATGAGGAATAGAATAGTTCATCACATAATATTCAGCATCAGTTAAAAGATCCATAGAAATAGAATTATATTGATTTTCATCCAACATACTAAAAAGATCATACCATTTGTTGATAAAATTCTGTTGATGTACAAGAGTAGTTACACTTAAATGTTTTAAGTAATTAAGAAAATCAGTTTTACGTTGATTCATATATATCACCTTTCTAAGCAATAAATCGTATTAAAGAGAATAACATGCTTATAAATGGTTTGATCAATATAGAGATGTCCAGAAAACCATAGTTTATATGTGACTTGTTGTTCTATGTCATCCATGACTTCATCTATGTTTCTAAGATAAGGAAGAGTATAGTCATCAAGGTTACAAGGAATAGTACGTGTATGTAAGAGTTCTTTAATATGGAA
>CAYROB010000016.1:12355-12618 GCA_964425775.1 uncultured Carnobacteriaceae bacterium | reverse complement strand
AGATGACCTTCCAGATGGCGCAGTAATTTCGATTCCAAATGACCCGACGAATGAATCACGTGCGCTGGCGTTACTACATCGAAACGGGTTGATTGAGATGGAAGATTTGTCGAACTTAAAATCAACCATTATTGATATCAAAGAAAACCCAAGAAACTTTGAGTTCCAAGAAATTGATGCAGCAATGCTAACAAGAAGTTTAGAAGACGTCGACGCATCAATTATTAATACAAACTTTGTACTCATGACTGAATTAGATCCAT
>CAYROB010000016.1:2689-12345 GCA_964425775.1 uncultured Carnobacteriaceae bacterium | reverse complement strand
CGATTGAAGATTCAGACTCGCCAAACGCTAATGTTTTAGCCATTCGGAATGGGGATGAAGACCGCGAAGAATTGATTATTCTACAAGAAACACTAATGAGTGAATCGGTCCGAGAGTTTATTTTAGAGAAATATGATGGCGCAGTTATTCCAGTATTCTAAGCAAACTCTGTTTCCAATATTTAAAAAATAGTAAATAACCCCTGAAGAGGAAAATCTCTTCGGGGGTTGTTTTATAAAAAATTAGATAGCTGTTTTTAATCTTTTTAAGTTTTCACGGTCAAGTTCATGAGTGAAATTGTCGATACAATTTTCATAAACATAGTTTGCAAATTTATTGATTGTAGCTGTTTTATTAACAGAAGAAGCATACTTTATGTTCTTTAAAGCTTTTAAGATAGCCAAAAGAACAGAGATATCTTCTTGACCATAGTGAACGATTTGATAAAAAGTATAATACAAATCATCACTGAAGTTAAAGTTTTTATAAATCACTTCTGATTTCGAATAATCTTGTTTGATAATCGTATATTCTCCATCAATTTCACCAATTTTACTTAATAAAACGCCTAAGATGTAGATACAATGGATCGCAGTATTCGGATCATTAATTCCAGGTGACAAAGAACGCAGGGTAATATCAATAATTTTTTGTAAACTGAAACGATAATCATTGTAAGCAATTCTTTCTTCAACGATTGAGACGTCTTTTAATAGTTTTTCAGTCATGCGCTCGATATCTAAATCGGTATTATAGTATAAAACACCAATTGTTTGGCCTTTTGCAATGAAATTTCCAACATCCTCTTTAAAAACAAGTTTTGACTCAACTTTTCTCAATGTCCACAATATATCATCAAATTCAATCCATTCTAAATAGCCATTGCTGTCAGAAATCAACTCAAATTGTTTCTTGAATCGACCGATTTCGTATTTGTTTGAACTAATTTGATTTTTACGATGCTCTAAAGCCTCGTCAATTGCCTGGTAAGCTTCGTCATATACTTGACTGATTAGCTTAGAAGCTTGAATGAAAGAGGAGACTCTGAAGACAAAGATAACAAAGTAAATAATGCATAACACAGCATAAATAACAGCAATCGTTGCTGATAAAACTAAGAATTCAGCTAGGGCTTGACGCATAAAGAAAAGTGCAAGAATACAATACGTAAAACCACCAATGAATATACCTAAAACTTTCATTGTTGTTTTATCGGTTAAAAAGTTGTTAACGACTCTTGGTGAAAAGTTTGACGAGTAAGTAGTTAAGACAACCATGATTGTCGAAAAAGTAAAGGTAGTGATGGTTAGTAAAGAACCAGCCAAGGTACTGAGAATTAATTTGGCTAAATCGACGCTTGTTAATAAAAATCGTGGGATATACTCTTTACCGATAATTATTTGTGAATCCATCAAAATCACTGTAGTAGCTAAGACAATCGATACAACGATCGATCGGACAAGATACATCCACATGGTATTATGTCTATAAAAAATTTTTATTTTATCAATCAATAGGTAGCCTCCTAAGTGAAAAATGTGTTAAATCCTGTAAACTATTCAAGTGCTGACACTCAGTATATCATAATAATCTTTCCGAGGAGAAAAATATATATGCTACTGCTTTACTTTTTGTAAAAGCGCGTCATTCACTATATAATTAACTGAAAGTATGTGTAAGTTCATCATTAACCAATGGCGGAGGTGCTCTAATGAAGCAAATGGAATATGATCATATTTATCAAAAGTTAGTTCGAAGACTTATTGCTACTTTTGTTCTACTATTATTTGTCGTGTTGGCCAAACAAATCATCACAAGTCAACAGACAGAAGTAGCAGCTAACACATCCTATGTAATTAATATTGCTGGACGACAACGGATGTTGAGTCAGAAAATGATCAAAGATATTATTCTGATTGAGCAGGAAAAATTTGATGTCAAAAAGGAAGTTTACAAGGATGATTTGGAAAACAGTTTTGGCACATGGACTGAAACACATGAAGAACTTTTAGCGATTAGCCAAGAAACTGTATTATTCCAAAAGCAGAGCACTGTTTTAAATGATCTGTTTAAAGAAGTAGAACCGAGTTATTTAAGTCTTGTCGAAGAAGTAGAAGCGATTATAGTAGGTTTAGATAATGGCGTGGAAGATACAGAAGAGTTTAATTTATTAATTCAAGAAACGCTTCAGCAAGAAGCTGTTTTTTTAGAGAAAATGGACCGAATTGTTTACAAGTATGAAAAGAGAGCGAGGGAATCAATTCGTTCTATTGAGCGTACTCATCGGATTCTATTTCTGTTAATCATTGTATTATTAGTTTTCATTACAATGAGAGTGTTTTATCCATTACTCAAGTACTTAAGACAGGCTCATCTAAAAGTCAATGAGAGTAATAAAAATCTAATTAAAATCATTCAGTTTATGAAGGGAGCTTTCTTTTTAACCGATTTGGAGGGCAAAATTCTTTTTGTGAACGAGGATGCCGAGAGTTTGCTGGTGCAAAAGAATCTAGAGAAAGAAGAATTAAACTTAATGAGCAGTATCAACTGGATGGATTTTGATATAAAAGGATTAATTGACCAAGCAAATGTTGAAGGTACTCGTATTGAAGGGTTAGAAACAATGATTGAAGACACAGAGGGAAGTTTAGTTTCTGTGATGGTGTCAGCTTTTGCAACGAATTATCGTGAAAAAAGAGTGATTGTATTGAATTTGTTTGATTTTACTGTGCAAAAAAGAGCAGAAGAATTACTGAAGGAGGCTGCTGTAAAAGATGAATTGACCGGTCTTTACAATCGGCATATTTTAGAGCGAATATTAGAAAAAGAATTCAAGAAAGCTGATTTGTATGGTATTCCTTTATCGGCCATTTTATTGGATTTAGATAATTTTAAAACAATCAATGATGAGTATGGTCATCCGGTCGGTGATGCAATTTTACAGCTGACAGCAAATACAATTAAGTCGAATATCCGAAATTCAGATTATGCGATCAGAATTGGTGGCGAAGAGATCTTAATATTTATGCCAAATACTGATAAAACAGCAGCAGTGGTTGTGGCAGAGAAAATACGGTACAAGCTTAATGAGATTGTTCATCCAGAAGTTGGGAAGGTAACAGCTAGTTTTGGAGTTGTGGAACGCAAGAGTAAAGAGGAATATTTATTTCTATATAAACGTGTAGATCAAGCGTTGTATAAAGCGAAAGAAGCAGGAAAAAACTGTGTTGAAATATTATAAGAGTGAGGTTAGCAGGGGAAAAGAATAGGGAGTGTTGAAAATTAGAATACTTATTTCGCCGACAATGAAAATGAAAGAGGATAATGAGTCATTTGCGCATCAGCAGCCGCCAATCTTGTTGCAGGATACCCAAGTTTTATTGGCGTATTTAAAAAGTTTAGAGTATAAAGAGCTTAAAAAGATTTGGAAATGTAGTGAGAAACTAGCAGAACTCAATGATGAGCGAATTAGAAAAATGGATCTAAACAAGAGGCTGACACCTGCAATTTTAGCATTTCAAGGTTTGCAATATCAGTATATCGCAGCGGATGTTTTTACATACAAAGAACTGGATTATCTTGAAGAGCATCTGCGTATTTTATCAGGATTTTACGGTGTCCTTAAGCCCTTTGATGGGGTGGTTCCTTATCGCTTAGAAATGAAATCGAAGTTTAAGGACTGGGAGTTTGATTCTTTATATAATTTTTGGACGGATAAAATTAGTCAAGTGGTTCAATCAGAAACAGATGTTATTTTAAACTTAGCATCAAAAGAATACAGTCAGGCTGTGACGAACTATTTAACTGAAGATACACAAGTAATCGAGTGTGTGTTTGGAGAAATCATTGATGGGAAAGTGAAGCAAAAAGGAACTCTTGCTAAAATGGCCCGTGGTGAAATGGTTCGTTTCATGGCAGAAAACCAAATTAAAGACTTAGAACAAATTAAAAAGTTTGATCGATTAGATTACTCATTTCGGCCTGACTTATCAGATTCTGACAACATTATTTTTGTGAAAAACACCTAAATTGTGTTCATTAGATTTTGCAATCAGGAAAGATGAATAATTATTTTTTTACTCGTACAATATTCTCTATATGAAACCCTATATTTACTTATGGGGTTTTCTTTATGGAAAGCAATAGGGGGAAAATAATAATGGGTAAAAAGATATTAGTTGTTGGTGGAGTTGCTGGAGGCGCCTCAGTCGCAGCAAGAGCAAGAAGATTGGATGAGCAGGCAGAGATTATTATGTTTGAAAAAGGACCTTATGTGTCATTCTCAAACTGTAGTTTGCCATTTCACATCAGTGGTGAGGTTGAAAGTTCTGAAGATTTACTATTAAAGACACCAGAACAATTCCAAGAGCAATTTAAGATTGATGCACGTGTGTACAATGAAGTAATCGCAATTAATCGAGCAGAGAAAACAGTCACGGTCAAGAATCATCAGACAGGTGAGGATTATGAAGAAAGTTATGATCTTCTGTTCCTATCACCAGGTGCTGAAGCTTTACGTCCAAGAGGTATTCCAGGAATTATGTCATCGCATGTATTTGTCATGAAGACAGTTCCAGATGTCGAACAATTGATGGCTCATATAAAAGAAAAAGATGTGAAAGATACTGTCGTTGTTGGTGGAGGCTTTATTGGACTGGAAGTTGCGGAAAGCTTAAAGTATGCAGGATATAATGTGAGTTTAGTTGAGGCACAAGAGCAAGTGATGGCAACAATCGATTATGATATGGTGCAAATTGTAAACAGAGAAATGCATAAGCAGGGAATTAATCTACTTGTAAATGATAGTGTCCAAGAAATTACCGATTCACATGTCGTTCTTGCTTCAGGAAAAGAAGTGCCAGCACAAGCGGTTATCATGGCGATAGGCGTACGTCCTGAAACCGGATTGGCCAAGGAAGCTGGTCTAGAAATTTCCGAACAAACAGGAGCAATCAAAGTAAACCACCACTATCAAACAACAGATCCAAGTATCTATGCGGTTGGGGACGCAATCGAAACATCTTGTTTCTTTACCGGTAAGAAAAAGCAATTAATGCTAGCTGGACCGGCACAAAGACAAGCAAGAGCGGCAGTTGATCATGCATATGGCCGCACATACCGTAATACAGGTGTTATTGGTTCATCAAGTGTGAAAATATTTGATCTCAATGTAGCTAATACTGGATTCACTGAAAGACAATTAAAAGCAGAGGGAATTCCTTATGATTATAGTTTTATTATGCCAAAAGATAAAGTAAGTATTATGCCGGATGCTGAAAATATGTTTTTCAAGCTGATCTTTGCATATCCATCTGGAAAAATTTTAGGTGCTCAAGCAGTCGGTCGAGGAAATGTGGACAAGCGAATTGATGTAATTGCCATGGCAATTATGATGAATGCCAACTTGGAAGACTTAAAAGAGTTTGAAGCCACTTATTCGCCTCATTTCTCTAATGCACGTGATGTTGTAAATAACGCTGCAATGGTTGGCTTGAATATTTTAAATGGTGAGTTAAAGAAAGTTCCTATGACAAAAGCACGTGAACTTGTTGAAAATGACGAAGTACTTATTGATTCACGTTCACCAGAAGCCTTTGCAAAAGGTCATATTAAAGGAGCAATTAATATTCCATTAGGTCAGTTCCGAGACCGTTTAGCTGAAATTCCAAAAGATCGACCAGTTTACTTGTATTGTCGTTCAGGACAATTTAGCTATAACATGGCCCGTGCTTTAGGAAATATAGGTTATGACAATGTAACGAATATAGAAGGTTCATTTTTAGGACTTTCTGAATATGAATATTTTAACGATATAACGTTAGAGCGCGAATCTATTTTAACAGGATATAATTTTAATTAAATTTAATTAAATTAGTCTGAGAAGATAGTAGATTAATATAACAAGGGCTTAGGGACAGTTTTGAAAACACTGTTTTTGAGCCCTTTTTAAAATTACTTGCAACTCATTATATTCTAATTATATAGTGTTAGCGTAAAAGCAATACGCACCATTGTTGAAAACGCATACAAAACACTTTACAAAAATGAGAGAAGTGCTATAATAATAAGTGAGTTAGGAAAACGTTTACCTAATATCTGAAAAAAGGGGAGGAAATATATTTATGAAGAAGAAACTAATGGGTCTACTTGCTGTTCCAATAGCTTTATCACTAGCAGCATGTTCAACAGGTGGGGACGACACTGCTGACACTGCTGATACTGGTGACACTGGCGATACAGAGACAACAGAAACAGTGAATTTAAAAGTTTGGGGTGCTCAAGAAGAACAAGATTTCTTGAAAGAGCGTATCGAAGTATTCAAAAGTGAAAATGCAGATACAGAATTCAATATTGAGTTGGGTGTTGTTGGGGAACCAGATGCTCGCGATATTGTAACGCAAGACTTGGATGCAGCAGCAGACGTGTTCGCATTTGCAAATGACCAGATTACGGATTTACATGAAGCTGGTGCATTGTATGAAATTACTAAAAACAAAGATGAAATCGTTGCCAATAACGTTGAAGGATCAGTTGAAGCGGCAATGGTTGGCGATAGTTTATACGCCTATCCAATGACAGCAGATAATGGATACTTTATGTATTATGATAGCTCAGTCTTTAGTGAAGAAGATGTACAATCACTTGATCGAATGATTGAAGTCGCTGAAGAAGCTGACAGAAAAATATTCTTTGATGTCGCTAACGGTTGGTACAATGCTTCATTCTTCCTAGGAGCAGGAAATACAATTGAAATTGACGAAAATGGCACTCAAAAAGTAGACTTCAACAATGAGCAAGGACTTAAAGCGGGTAACTTTATTCGCGAATTTACTGCATCACCAGCATTTATTGGTGGAGATGACGAAGTGTTAACTTCACAAGAATCGATTGCAGCTGGAGTTTCTGGAACATGGAACGCAGGAGCAATGCAAGATAAGTTTGGCGAGAACTATGCTGCAACAAAATTACCAACAATGAACTTGGATGGTGAAGAAATGCAAATGGCAAGTTTCGGTGGATACAAATTAATGGGTGTGAAAACATCAACAAAGCATCCTCTAGAAGCGATGGCACTTGCAGAGTTCTTAACAAATGAAGAAAGCCAAATCAAACGATTTGAAGCGCGTGAGTTAGGACCATCAAATATTAAAGCAGCTGAAGCGGATGCTGTACAAGAAAACATTGCACTATCTGCCTTAGCCGAGCAATCAGAATTCGCAGTATCGCAACAAAACGTACTCGGATCATTCTGGGAGCCAGCAGAAGCATTTGGTACAGCGATGGTAGACGGCAGTACTGAAGACATGCAAACATTGTTAGATGAAATGGTTTCACAAATCAATACATCAAACGATTAATCAAAGAACATAGTTAAACAATTAAATTAAGATAATGGGGCAGTGATGCCCCTTTATTTTTTATAAGGAGCGTGTTTTAATCGAATGAAAAATGCAATTGGTCTATATATAAACGGATTTAAAGATGGAGATTGGATTACGCGATTATCTTATATTGTTATGGGTGCTGGTTCATTTTTAAGAAAACAGTATGCGAAAGGATTGGCACTTTTAGGTTTTCAGCTAGCTTATTTATATTATATGTTTTCATCTGGTTTACAAAGAATAATAGGTCTGAAAACATTAGGTACAGTTGAACAAGGCCAAGTGTGGGACGAAGCGCAAGGAATCTACCTTTATAGCCAAGGGGATAACTCGATGCTATTTCTCTTGTTCGGTGTAGCAGCGATACTCATCACAGTTGGGTTTTTAGTGCTCTATTTTCTAAATGTGAAGAGTGCCATTGCTAACCAAAAAGATGTAGAGAACAATGTAAAGTTAAATTCGCTTAAAGATGAAATAAGAGAATTGCTCAATGATAAATTCCATGTGACAATATTAGCTTTACCAACAATCTTGACCTTTTTATTTACAATCTTGCCCTTAATTTTTATGATATTAATCGCCTTTACTAACTTTGATAAAAATCATCAGCCACCTGGAAATTTATTTACTTGGGTTGGCTTAAGAAACTTTAAGAACTTGTTATATGGAAACAAGCTAATTTCAAGCACCTTCTTCAAATTGACAAGATGGACCTTGATCTGGGCTGTTTTTGCAACATTCTTAAACTATGTGTTAGGAATGTTATTAGCTATGTTGATCAACAAAAAAGGAATTCGCATCAAAAAGTTTTGGCGAACTGTTTTTGTCATCACCATTGCTGTACCACAATTTGTAAGTTTACTATTAATGTCCCAACTTCTACATGATTTGGGTCCGGTGAACGTATTTCTACAAAATGCTGGGATTACTGAGTCCGCAATTCGCTTCTTAAGTAATGGGAATAATGCGAAGATTACGGTTATTCTAGTAAACTTATGGGTCGGGGTACCTTATACCATGTTGATTACAACTGGAATTTTAATGAATGTGCCTAAGGATATGTACGAAGCAGCAACGATTGATGGTGCGGGCCCTGTGCAACAATTTAGGAATATTACACTTCCTTATATGTTAAGTGCCACAACTCCTTACTTAATCACTCAATTTATTGGAAATATTAATAACTTTAACGTAATCTTCCTCTTAACAGGTGGAGGACCGAAGTCATTGGATTATTTCCAAGCAGGAGAGACGGATTTACTGGTCACTTGGCTGTATAAATTAAGTATGACCGAGAAAAACTATGCCTTGGCGTCCACTGTTGGAATCATTATATTTATCATCAGTGCAACGTTATCGTTAGTAGTCTTTAGAAAAGCTACAGGCGGGGGACAGGAGGAACAATTCCAATGATAAAGAAAAATAAAAGTGTAAAACGAAAAAGAAGAATCAATAATACTTTAGGTCATATCTTTCTTAGTATATTAGGGATCATCTGGCTGCTACCAATTATTTGGTTAGTCATGGTTTCGTTCCGTGAAGAACCTGGTTCATTCACAAGTTACGTCATACCAAAAGCCTTTACGTTCGATAACTATAAGAATTTATTTATAGAAACCGATTTATTTAACTTTCCACGCTGGTTTATGAATACATTGTTTGTTGCTGTGATATCCGCAACGATTTCAACAATACTCGTACTGGCAACAAGTTATGCCTTCAGTCGTTTACGCTTCAGACTGCGTAAACCAATGATGGATATTATTCTAATTTTGGGTATGTTCCCAGGATTTATGTCGATGATTGCGGTCTATCATATTTTGAAAGCGATGAATTTAGATCAGTCATTGTGGGCACTAATCCTTGTGTACTCAGGTGGGGCTGCCATGGGCTATTATATATCGAAAGGATTTTTCGATACCATCCCAAGAGCCATTGATGAGTCGGCGATGCTGGATGGGGCTTCAAAGAGTGAAATATTTTTCAAGATTACTTTACCCTTATCCAAGCCGATTATTGTTTATACAATCCTGACGTCCTTTATTGCACCATGGGTCGATTTCATCTTTGTATCGGTCATCATGAGGGATAATTATGAGAATTATACCGTTGCACTAGGACTCTACAAGATGCTAGAACGTGAGAATATTTACCAATACTTTACGCGTTTCGCAGCTGGTGCAGTAATTATAGCCGTACCAATCACGATCTTATTTATCTACATGCAGAAATATTATGTTGAAGGTGTTACAGGAGGGTCGGTCAAGTGATGAG
>CAYROB010000016.1:0-2679 GCA_964425775.1 uncultured Carnobacteriaceae bacterium | reverse complement strand
ATCAACCCTTTATCAATATAATCACCTAATCCATCAAGTGATGAGGAAAAGACTATGGCTCTTTATTCTTGCACCACTACTGATCCTTGTGGGCTGCCAATCGGAAACGGCGGATACACCTGAAAGAAATTCTGTTTATTACCAAGTCTTTGTCGGAAGTTTTTATGATAGTGATGAAGATGGTGTAGGAGACTTGCAAGGCGTAATTGAAAAGCTAGATTATTTACAGGAGGATTTGGGTGTTAGTGGCATTTGGCTGAGTCCAATTCATCCATCACCTACTTATCATAAGTATGATGTGGTTGACTACTATGATATCGATCCAGAATTTGGATCAATGGAAGATTTTACGGAGTTGGCGCAAGAAATGGATACGCGTGGAATGGACTTGATGATGGATTTTGTTTTTAACCATACATCATCGCAACACCCTTGGTTTATTGAAGCGAAAGATGCGGCAATGAACGGCAAAGATGATCAAAGTGACTATTATGATTACTATAACTTTTCATCGAGTGCTGAACCAGGTTATACTCAATTAAAGGATGGTCTATTTTACGAAGCCCAATTTTGGTCGGAGATGCCAGATTTAAATTTGGATAATCCACAAGTGCGTGAGGAAATTAAAGACATTGCTCAATTTTGGATTGATGAGGGTGTAGATGGATTTAGATTAGATGCTACAACTCACTTTTATGAGAATAAAATCCAACAGAATACGGAAGTACTCTCGTGGTTTATGAAGACAGTTAAAGAGATGAATGAGGATATTTATGTGGTCGGAGAAGCATGGACTGGTGAGGCGATTATTATGGACATGTATGAAAGTAACATTGATTCCTTCTTTAACTTTAAGTTTTCGCAAAATGATGGGAATTTCGTCAAATCAATCAACGGACAAAGTGGCAAAAAATTGGCAGAATCGGTTGTACAATATAACGAGAAAATGAAAGAACGAAATCCCGATGCAATTGATGCATTATTTTTATCTAACCATGATAATGGGCGCAGTGCCGGCTACTTAGCAACACCACCAGGGAAACAAAAATTGGCAGCCTCTATTTATTTGTTGATGCCTGGTAATTCCTTTGTCTACTATGGTGAAGAAATTGGAATGCTTGGAAGTGGTGTGGATGAAAATAAGCGCTTGCCGATGGAGTGGGGCGAAACAGAAGCGTTAAAAATCCCGGACCGCTATCCCGGTGCAGATTATTCGGAATTTGAGATTGACAGTGTCGAAATACAATTAGCGGATGAAGATTCTCTTTTAGCACATTATCAAGAAGCGATCCAAATAAAGAATCGTTATCCAGAGTTAGTTGAAGGCACCTTGGAAGTTGTTGATTTTGGGCAAGAAGAACTTTATGCCTTACAACATGATGATCTATTAGTTCTACATAATTTGTCTGAAGAGACACTTGAGATAGAAGTTGAAGGAGAAATAGTAGAACAATTGAATTCAGCAGAGAAACAAAAAGGGCAGCAATTAACCTTAAGTCCTTATAGTTCCTTTGTTATTCGACAAAGTGCAGAGTAAAATTTAATAAATCATTAGAAGTAATCTTGAAGCAAGACATTCAAGATTGCTTTTTTTCATGGTATTATTAAATGAAAGAAGAAAAGAATGGAGGGATTGTTATGGCAGAATTGCCAAAATGTCCTGAATGTGGATCGGAATATACTTATGAAGATCGAAATCTAATCGTGTGTTCAATGTGTGCGCACGAATGGACCTTAGACACTGGCGAAGATTCTTTAGAGGAATCAATCGAAGTCGCTACAGAAGAAATTATCAAAGATGCCCATGGAAATGTTTTGAATGACGGCGATGATATTGTTGTGATTAAGGATTTGAAAGTTAGCGGACGCTCTGCAGTGGTGAAAAGAGGAGCCAAAGCTAAAGACATTCAGTTGATCTACAATGCGAGCGATGGGCATGATATTAATTGTAAAGTAGATGGCTTAGGTGCAATGAAATTAAAGTCAGAGTTCGTCAAAAAAGCTTAATTGAGGAAAGAGGTGTAGGGAATGAAACACCTCTTTTTACATATAACTTAAAATTAACAAAATAAATGTAATCGCTGTAGTCTAATGGATACAAGGCTTTGGGGTGTTTTGTTTTTAGGAAACACCTCAATTATCAAGAATTAGGTTGACATTGAAAAACAACCCAGCTATAATGAAAGCGTATCCAAGGTTGTTGATGAGTCGTGAAAATGAAACGTTTCAAAAACAGCTCAAGAATGAAGGTGATGAAAATTGCAGCGACAATAAAAGATGTTGCTAAGTTATCAGGCTTATCAGTTGGAACCGTATCAAGATATTTAAACGGTTTCAAATTAAAAGAAGCGAATGAAGAAAAAATTTCTAAAGCAATTGAAGAGTTGAATTTTGTAGTCAATGCAAATGCTCGTTTTTTAAAAACAAATAAGTCAGAAGTAATCGGTGTGATCATCCCTTCAATCCAATTAACTTTTGCATCGGAAATAGTAGACGTGCTCGAAAAAGTATTTTCAGACCATGGCTACTCAATGATGATTACAATACTTCCTGATTCAAGCGAAAAAAGTTCTGAGAAGCTGAGGAAATTAATGATGTATCAGCCAGAAGGGTTGATTGTCATACCGCCAGCAGAAAATAAGGAACTGACCAATTGGTTGAAGGAAGTTACAAAAAATA
>CAYROB010000015.1:10537-12773 GCA_964425775.1 uncultured Carnobacteriaceae bacterium | reverse complement strand
CTCCTTCAAGAATACGTTTAGCCAACTCTACTTCTTCTTCCGCCGTTAATAAATCAACTCGTCCAATTTCTTTTAAATACATGCGAACTGGGTCATTTATTTTTACACCTTTTGGCGCAACAAGTTGCTCTTCACGTGCTTCTTCAACGACAACCTCTTCTTTTTCAACTTGCTTGGCTAAAGGATCGCCATCCTCATCAACAACACCGATTCCTTCACTTTCTAATTTCTGAATCAGTTTGTCCATTGCCTCTTCTTCCAAATCAAATGGTTTTGCTAACTTGTCCGTTAATTCGATATAAGAAACGGTATCTTGATTTAGAAACTTTATCTCACTAATAAATTCTCTCTCAGCCTGTTTATAATCTTTTTTTAAATTTTCAGATTTTGCCATAAGATTATTGCCCCCCTAGTCATAATCTAACCTTTATTACTTATTCTTTAACATTTTATTTAACTCTATTACCTCAACCGCAAGTTTGGTTTGTTTCGCTAAATTGCCTTCTCTTTGCGCGGCTTTTAATTCCTCAATTTTTTGGACCAAACGTTCCTTTACCGGCGATACATTTTTAATGAGTTCAACATAATCACTAATCTCTGACTCAGTTAACTCACCGATATCCATTAAAAATATCTCAGCAACCAAATGCTTTAAATGATCTTCCTGTAAATAATCTAAAAAACCTTCTGTATTCGTTCGATCAAAATCTTTTTCTCGATACGACTCGAATAAAATATAAATCAGTTGATAATCTTCATTTCTAAAATGAAAATCTGAATCCAATCGATTCAAAAATATCCAAGCTTCTTCATGATAAAACAACCGATTCAACAACATTCTTTCCGCTTGTTCCACGACAGAATACTTTGGCTTATTTTGATAAGAAACTTGTGGCTGACTTTGTGCAATACTCGCTCGTCTTCGTTCGTCTTTATACTCGGCTAATTGTTTGTTTTGAACACCATCCATGACCGTTTCAAACTGAGTTTTCAACGTATCTAAAGTGATGCCAAACTCTTCAGCTAACTGAGTTAAATAGATTTCACGTTCGACTAAGGAATCAACACTTGTTAGTTCTTTTAAAATCAATTCAATATACTGAATTTGTTCTGACTCGTTTGCAATATTCATGTTACGTCGGTGATATTGCATTAAGAAACTCATGTGCGTGTCTCGACCATGTGTCAAGAGGTCATTAAATTCTTCCACACCATGTTTTTGAATATAATCATCCGGATCTAAGCCGGTTGGAAAAGAAATAATTTCAATTGTAAAATGGGTGTTTTTTGCTAAATAATCAACAGAACGCTTAATTGCATCCTTACCTGCATCATCCCCATCAAAAGCTAAGACGATATGCTCACTAAAACGATCAATCATCTGAACTTGACCTTCTGTTAGACTTGTTCCCATCGATGCAATTCCATTTTTAACACCTGCTTGCCAGGCCGCAATCACATCCATGTACCCTTCAAAGAAGATGGCTTCTTTTTCTCGCCGAATGGAACCTTTGGCTTTATCAAAATTATATAAAATTTTACTTTTATTAAATAAATTTGTCTCTGGCGTATTTAAATACTTTGCCTGAACAAAGGAGTCACTTGTGTCTTCTAAGAATACTCGTCCAGAAAAACCAATTGCATGCCCTCTTTCATTATGAATGGGAAAGATTATTCGATTAGTAAATCGGTCTAAAAAATCACTATCTTCGGGTGCTGTATTTTCTGAAAAGAGTCCTGACTTTTGATAAATCTCTATTTCAAACTCGTCTTCATCTTGAGACTTTAAATAAATAAACAAGGCATTTCGCTGCGCAGGTGAAAAACCGATCTCAAACTCAATTAACGTTTCCTCTGTCAACCCACGATCTAACAAATAATCTAGTGCTGGCTTACCTAGCTCCGTGTGCATTAAGATGTGATGATAAAAAGCTTTTGCTAACTTATTCATCGCATATAATTTGCCCGTATCTGAATCACCATAGCCTTGTTGATTTAAAACGCGTGATACTAGTGCGTCTTCTATCGGGTAATTAATCAGCTCAGCGGTCTTGATAATCGCTTCTGGATAAGTTAACCCATCAATCTCTCTTAAAAAGTTAAATACATTTCCTCCACGTCCACAACTGAAACAATAAAAAATTTGCTTTTGCTCGTTTACAGAAAATGACGGGGTTTTATCTTCTTTTCATCTTAAATACATCTATATGAGATAGATCTATTTTTTTTAAATCAA
>CAYROB010000015.1:1738-10527 GCA_964425775.1 uncultured Carnobacteriaceae bacterium | reverse complement strand
ACAATGAGCAAAATGGTTTTGTCCTGATTTTCTTAATTGTAGATACTGCGATACAATATCTACAATATCAGCATTTTGTCGGATATCATCGACGGTTTCTTCAGGGATTCGAACCATTGTGCTCACCTTTTCTTCTTATTAAATTAAAATGATGTCATTATTTTTCATACATCATTAATTATACCATTTATCTCACATTAGTCAATAAATCCACATCCTAAACGGCTTGCCCATTTAGGACTACGGATTTTTGTTTTAATTAATTAATAAATCTAAGATATCATCTTTCGTTAATGAAGCAACATTTTCTGTATCTTCATCCGTCCGAATCACACTATCAATTAACTCACGTTTTTGATCTTGTAATTCATTGATACCTTCTTCGATTGTTCCTTGCATGATCATTCGAATCACCTGTACTGGTTTATCTTGACCATAACGGTGAACTCTATCTGCTGCTTGATCCTCAATCGCAGGGTTCCACCATGAGTCATAAAGAATTACGGTGTCACCACCGGTTAAGTTCAAGCCTGTACCACCGGCACGTAAAGATATTAAGAATAAATCTTTTTCTCCTTCGTTAAAGCGTGTGGTTAATTCTAGTCGATCTTCTTTTGGTGTGTTTCCATCTAGATAATGGTAATCAACACCATCTTCATCCAAGATGTCACGAATAATTGCTAACATACTTGTAAATTGTGAAAACAGAACGACTTTTTTATTATTCGCTAATGCTTCTCGTAAGTATTCCATTAGACGGTCCAATTTAGCCGATCCACCTGTATAGTCTTCATCAACTAAGCGTGGATCTATACAAATCTGACGTAATCTGGTCATCCCTGCTAATACACGCATACGGTTCTGCTCAAACTCATCTTTTTCAATTAAATCTTTTACTTCATTACGGATTAACGCAAGTTGTGTTTGATAGAGACGTTTCTGTTCATCAAACAACTCGATATATTCCATTGTTTCTGTCTTAGGTGGTAAATCCTCTAACACATCTTCCTTCATACGTCTTAGAATGAAGAAATCAATTTTCTGAGCAATTTCATCTTGCGATAGACTGTTAAAGAGTTTTTTCGAACTGAATAGTCCAGGCGCGATAATTGAAAACAAGGACCACAATTCATCCAAGTTATTTTCAATTGGTGTTCCTGATAAAGCAAATATATTTTTAGATTTTAATTTTCGAACGGCTTGAGTTGTTTTAGCCGTATCATTTTTAACTGTTTGTGATTCATCTAGGACAATTGTATTGAACGTATAGTCTTGATAGAAATTGATGTCGCGCTGAATCAATGGATAACTCGTAATTAAAATACGCGTCTCATCATCTTTCATCGCTTCTTCAAATTGAGCTTCTCGTTCTTCTATTGAGCCACTAATAATTGTTGTTTTCACACTTGGTGCAAATTTCTCAAACTCACGTTCCCAGTTATACACAACACTTGATGGGCTAACGACTAAATACTTGCCCTCTTCCTTTTCTAGCTTCGATAATAAGAAAGCAATCGTTTGAATCGTCTTACCCAGCCCCATATCATCCGCTAATACGCCGCCTAGTCCATAGTAATCAAGTAAGCTTAACCATTTAAAGCCAGTCTCTTGATATGGTCTGAGATCTGCATTTAGACTCTTTGGTAATTCAAAGTTTAAATTCTCAGGTTCTTTTAATTCTTCCAAGAAATCAATAAAATCCTTGCCTAATTTGATGCTTTCGTCCTCAGCAAGTGACAGCCCACGTAAAAGCGTAACCGTTGTATGTTCACCAATTTCATCTGGACTTAATTCTAATTTATTTACTTTTTCAGTGAGTTTTTTAAACTTTTTCTCTTGCAAGTCAATAATTTGACCTGAAGCCAATTTGTAAAAACGCTCATCTGTTCGCTGGAGTTGTTGAACAAGTTCTGGTAATTCCTCACCTGGAATTTCTTCAATATCAAAACGAATATCAAGTAAATTTGTGGAACGATTCATTTCAATCGATAGCTCAGCTTCTGAATCGACATCATAAATTAACGCTCTAGCCTCATTACTTAGATAGACATCCATTAAACTCGTTAATTCTGAAAGTGATTCATACAGAAACATACTAATCTCATAGAAATCAGTCAGTACATACTGTCCTTTCGCTACTTCTGCATTTTTAAAGAAGTGAATGAGCACATTTTCAACATCACTTTCCTCATACACATCTCGTACTATAATTGTGGAGTCACTTGATTCATTTAACTGTACTTCTCGGTCTTCTGTTCTTGAAACAAGCGGGTTCACACTATATTCGCCATACTTAAATGCTGGTTTAATCGTTACTTTTTCATCCACATAATCGACATACAACTCTGGTTTTAATGTGGCTTTCTTTAAATCTGCTTCAATTCCTTCTTCAACTTCATAATCAAACAGATCTTTTAATTTCGGGATAATCAATGAATATAAAGATGTTAAATCAGGCTTTGTTAGTTCTAAAGCTTGTTTCTTCATATTTTTAAATGTTTTAATAATTAATTTTGCACTGACAAAATCTTCTGGACTCAATAAATAAAATACTGAGTCTACACTGATCATATTTGCCTGTTTGTGTACTAAGATACTCTTTTCTTTGTCTTCTTCCTTAAGATCTAACAGGTAAACCCCTTCTTCATTTGTTTTTAAAACAAATGTTAATGGGATTTTTTCACCAATTGGCATGATTGCTGGCGCTTCTAGTTGATTGATCGAGCTCAATAAACGAGGTGGTGCAGCAATACGAACAAATCCTCCGTCAACTTCAGTTAATAATTCAATAATTTCTGGTATATTCTTCGCCGGAATAGCTAAGGCACCTTTTTTCTCCGGAGCACGTCCACCATGAACCATTTCAAAAGTTGCTTCTTGCGTCTTTGCGACTTCATGGATATAAGCCAAAACGTTGCGATCTTCTTGCATGATTAAAAAGTCATCCGCTCGATAAACTAATTGCTTCCCAAATGTGTAACTTTTACCTTTTAGTAAATGCTCCGTTACTTCTACTAAGTCATTCACTACATAAAGGTGATCAACACCAACCTTTAAATAAAACTCATATTCAAAATAATCCGATACTGGGTACATATTCAATACGAATTCAAATTGCAGTGGCGTTTTGTTAAAAGAGAGCATCTGCATATCAACCGTCTTCCGTGCTTCACTAAATAAGTAATTTAAACTTTCTCGGTTTTTATGAACTAATTCTGATTCACCACCAAGTGTCGCTGTATCAAATACTTCCTCACTACCTAAGGCACGAAATTCATCTTGATTGTAATCATTTAAATAAATCATACTTGTAATTACATGCGGACAAGCACCTGAATAGCTTTGGAACTTGCTACAATTACATGAGTACTTTTCGGCTAAACCATTCTCTTTAAAACTTAAATAAGTCGTCACTTCTTCGCCATCATCAATCACAAACTCTACCGATCTTTTTTCTTCATCGATCGACAGATTTTTGATTTGCTTGTTTTCGTACAGTTCTAATCCTTTTTCATACACTTTTTCATTCGCTGCAATTGCTTGAATAGTTGCTGTTGGAAAAAATTGTTTTTTAAACAAATAATTCAGTCCTTTATCACTTAAGTTTCGATTCTATTATTATACCAAATATCTCAACTTTATTCATGGCAAATGAAAAACCACTTATTTTCATCTGCATACTTACGGGTTAAGTTCGCTAGATTGTGCAAGATTGTTAAACGATTCTCTTTTACTGCTTCATCATCAACCATAATCATATTTTCTTCAAAGAAATGATCAATATATGGACTGACAACACTTATTGCTTGATATCTCAATGTTGCATCACCCGTCTCCGAAAAGACTTTGGCTAGTGCATCAATTGCTGATACCAACTCTTTTTCAGATGTTGTTTCTAATAATTCTTCTGAATAGTCGCCCGCACTACCATGAGACTTTGTAAGATTAAAGACACGCGTAATTGACTCAACGAGCTCCTTAAAGTCTTCAGATTCTTTTTGCTCCTCTAATACTTTGGCGTTTTCTAATATCTGAATCATATTCTTTGTTTTTGTTCCTAATGCTGCTTGGCGAATATCATGTGAGATATTAAATTCACTTTGCATAATTTGTTCTAAACGATTTAGAATAAAGTTAAGTAGTTGCTCTTTATTATTCGCTAATTTTTCTAATCGATCTTTAGGTAGTGCGCTAACGGCAATCATTTTAGCTAAAAAGTTTGTTAAATCTAACTCTTCAACTTTTAAAGCTAACAGTAATCGAACAACACCAATAGCTTGTCTTCTTAAAGCATAAGGATCATTCGACCCAGTTGGAATTAAATCCGCTGAGAAAAACTGGATGAGTGAATCCACCTTGTCCAATAATGCAAGAATTTTTGATACTCGCGCTTCAGGTAATTTTCCTTTCGCAGATAAAGGTAAATACTGCTCACCAATTGCTTCGGAAACAGCTATATCTTCGCCACGTTCTTCTGCATATAGTTTTCCTATCGTTCCTTGTAAAGCTGGGAATTCTCCAACCATTTGCGTCACTAAATCAAATTTATAGATTGAGCTTACGCGATCTAGACTGGCCTGTTCATCCGCTGTTAATTCAATAAATTCACTAATAACACCCGCCATTTTATTTACACGGATTTGTTTGTCATAGATTGTGCCAATTTTCTCATGATAATCAAGAATCTTTAATTTCTCAACTGAGTCGGCAATGGAGACAAGCTGATCTTCTTCATAAAAGAATTTTCCATCAGCTAAGCGTGCGGATAAAACTTTTTCATTTCCACGAGCAACATTTTCAATATGATCCGCCTTACCGTTTCGGACTGAAATAAAGTGTGGTAATAATTTATCGCCTGCTTCTGACCAGACCGGGAAATAACGCTGGTGATCTATCATCGATGTTTCCAGGACAACTGTTGGAATCTCTAGATAGCTTTCATCAAAAGAACCATAGAAAGCTGTTGGGTACTCAACTAAATCTGTAACCTCTTCTAATAAGTTAGAGTGTAAGTTAGGAACTGACCAATCATTTTTTGCACAAAGCTCTTCAATTTGTTCGGCAATCATCGCTTTTCTTTTCGCTCGATCAGCAATAACATATTCTTCTGCCAACTTCGCTTCGTATTCCTGTGGTGAACTTATAGTTACTTCTCCACCTAAGAAGCGATGACTAAAGGTTCTGTCAGCACTCTCAACGCCAAAAACTTCTAAATTCACAATGTCTTCATCGAGTAAGGAGACTAACCAGTGTATTGGGCGTCCATATTGATAACTAGTATTGCCCCACTTCATCTGTTTAGGGAATTCAATACTCTCAATGACTTGCTCCATATTTTTTAATATTTCTACACTTTCTTTTCCTGGAACAAATTTCTCAATAAAGACGTAAGGTTCTCCTTTATCTTCTTTGATAATTAATTCCTCAACCGATCCGCCTTGCCCTTTGGAGAATCCGATTGCTGCTGGTGTCCAGTTCCCCTCGTCATCTTGAGCAATACGCTTTGCTGGTCCACGGACAACTAATGTTTCATCCGGTTGCTTTTCTTCAAGCTCATTGACAATAACTGCTAATCTGCGCGGTGTTGAGAAACTATGAATTGCTCCATAATTCAAATGATTTTCATCTAATAATTTTTTTGTTTTATCGACCAATTGCTTTTCAGCTGATTGAATCGCATTCGCTGGTAACTCTTCCAATCCAATTTCTAATAAATATGTGCGTGTCATTTATTTTCCACCTTCTCCATAGTATATTTGTCGACCCATTTGTCTGTCTCATCTTTTAATAATGGAAAATCTAACTTAGCTCGTTCACTTAAAAAAGCTTTCGCAATATCACGTGCCATTTTACGGATACGTGCTAAATATGCTGGGCGATCTGTTGCTGAAACAGCTCCACGTGCATCAATTAAGTTAAACATGTGGCTTGTTTTCAACACATAATCATACGCTGGGTGTACCAGACCTTTTTCAATTAGAATGGTCGCTTCTTTTTCATAAGCATCCATCAATGTAAATAATAAATCTAAATTACTTTCATCAAAGGTATAAACTGAGTGTTCATGCTCTGGTTGCTGGAAAATTTCACCGTATAAAACACCTTCACTCCACTGAATGTCATAGACACTCTCGACGTCTTGAATATACGTTGCTAGACGTTCGAGTCCATAAGTTAATTCAGCTGTAACGGAATCCACTTCCAGTCCCCCTACTTGTTGGAAATACGTAAACTGGGTAATTTCCATTCCATTTAACCAAACTTCCCAACCAAGTCCTGCACAACCAAGTGATGGGTTTTCCCAGTTGTCTTCGACAAAACGAATATCGTGCTCTAATGGATCGATCCCTAAAGCAACTAAACTATTTAAGTATAATTCTTGAATATTTTTTGGTGATGGCTTCATAACAACTTGGAATTGATGATGCTGATATAAACGGTTTGGATTCTCACCATAACGCCCATCATCTGGTCTTCTCGAAGGCTCTACATATGCAGCATTCCACGGTTCTGGACCTAATGAACGTAAGAAAGTATATGGGCTCATCGTTCCAGCCCCTTTTTCCGTATCATAAGGTTGCATCAATAAACAGTCTTGCTCTGACCAATATTCTTGTAATGTTAAAATAATTTCTTGAAAAGTTAATGGTTTTTTTGTCATTCAAATCACTCCTCTTTATAAAAAAAGCCCCTATACTGACAGTTATCCGATCAGTATAGGGACGAATTCTCGCGGTTCCACCCTACTTCTAACAATGATTGTTAGCTCTTTTGGTATTCACTCTGATAAACATGACGCCTCTGAATCTTTATTTTAATTAGGCTCACACTATCCCTAATTCGCTGAGTAAAATATAAGTTTCAATTTTTCATGTTTCTGTACTGCTAATTCTATCATATAATTCTACACATTTATTCGAAATTGTCAATCTTCTTTCTTCAGATAGTCTTCCCATTTATGCAAGTTATCAATGAAACTTTTACTTTTTAATTGCAAGCCCACAGACTCAGTATAAATATGGTCAATTAACTTTTTAATCTCTGCTTGTGTGCTCTCTTTCAGCGAGACTTCACCAATTTTATCCAGTTTAATGACCGAATACAAACGGACTAAATGAACTGCCTTAGGATCAATATGAAGTCTTCTTGGATCTTCCATAAAATGTTCCGTGCATAGAATCCCATGAAATTTGTCCGAGTAATCAAAAATACCTTCTGTTTTATTACAAAGTGCGCAATGTTGAAAATTAGGGGCTACTCCAAATGGTTGGAGTAACTTCACTTCAACAATGTTCGTAATCACTTCAGGGTCATACCCCTCTTCAATTAAAGCCAATGATTCTCTGAAAAATTCATATAAACTATAATCCGGTATATGATCTTCAATTACTGCATCAATTAACCCCGCAATATAGGTTGCATAAGCATTTTTAAAGATATCAATTTGTAAATCATGATTCTTCTCAATATCTTTGGCTGTCCTTAAAAAACTCAGACCATTTTCCCGAACATCGGCAATAAATGTTGCTTGTGTAAATGGTCGAATCGCTTGGTAGATATCTCCTTGCTGCCGTTTAGATCCACGGACAAAGAACATTATTTTCCCAAATTTTTGTGTAAATATTTTTACAAGAAAATCTCGCTCTCGATGTCGACGTTGATACAACACGATTCCTTCAACTTCTTCTAAGTGTGCCATCATCAACTTCCTTTAAGTTTTAACTTCGACGATTCCTGTTAATCTTCTTTTTGATAACCAAAACTGCCTAGATCATAAGGCGTGTTACGCCAATCATCTTTTACTTTTACCCAAAGCTCTAAATAGACTTTGCTTCCAAGTAAATTTTGTATGTCTTTTCGTGCGCGCGTACCAATCTCTTTTAGCATACTGCCACGTTTTCCAATAATAATTCCTTTTTGACTATCGCGTTCAATGAAAATAGTTGCTTGAACTTCGATCATATTATCGTCAATTTTTTCCATGCTCTCTGTTTTCACAGCGACTGAATGGGGAATTTCTTCACGTGTTAATTGCAATACTTTCTCACGAATCAATTCTTGCACAATAAAATATTCAGGGTGATCAGACAATTGATCTGTTGGATAGTACTGTGGGCCTTCTTCTAAGTAACTTGTAATAACCTCGAGCAGTCGATCCACGTTATTTCCTTCAAGCGCAGAAACGGGGATGACTTCATCAAACACAAGCTCTGCTTGATAGGCCTCAATCATTGGTAACAATTCATCTGGATGAATCTTATCAATTTGATTCATTACTAAAAAGACCGGACTTTCAAGGTCACGTAAACGTTCCATAATAAAACGATCGCCTGGTCCCATTTTTTCAGAAACATTAATCATAAATAAGACAATATCCACTTCATTTAATGTGCTTAAAGCTGATTGTACCATGTAGCGCCCCAATTGGTGCTTAGGTTTATGAATTCCCGGTGTATCAATAAAAATAATTTGTTCTGTATCCGTCGTCAAAATTCCTTCAACACGGTTACGAGTTGTTTGTGCTTTATCACTCGTAATAGCAACTTTTTCACCTATAATGTGGTTCATCAATGTCGATTTACCGACATTCGGCCGTCCAACAATTGAAACAAAGCCTGATTTAAAATTTGAGTCATTCATCATTATTATTTTACCTACTTTTCCTTATTAGTTAAGATCCATTGGTGTAAATGCTCCAGGCAATAATTCTCCAACAGTTGTTTCTTGAATATCTCCGCGGACATTTGTTAAAATGACCGGCATATCCGATGCACAAAACTCTGAAATCA
>CAYROB010000015.1:0-1728 GCA_964425775.1 uncultured Carnobacteriaceae bacterium | reverse complement strand
ATTTATCGAATGTTCGTACTCCTTCAGATACCGCTTTAAATATTGCGGTTCTTTCGGCACAATTTGATAGGCCATAAGATGCATTCTCAACATTACATCCCGTGTAAACTTCCCCATCTTTTGACAAAAGTGCTGCACCTACTGGAAATTCTGAATACGGAACATAAGCTAAGTCTAACATCTCATTTGCTTTTTCTATAAGTACTTTATCTGAATTTTTCTTCATTTGTTTCTCTCCTCAGTTTTGATTTAATTGTTTAAATATTTTGCATAAATAACTCAATCATTTTTGGTACCAAAATTAATCCACCAACAATTAGTGCAAATATTGAAGTAAATAAGACGGCTGCAGCCGCCATATCCTTTGCTTTCTTTGCGAGTGGATGATAATCTGGTGTAATTAAGTCAATAGTATTTTCAATGACCGTATTCCAAATTTCCATCACTAATACTAAGAAACTAACCAACAACATCCATAACCATTCATGTAGCGACAAGGATAGAAAATAAGAGATCATGATTACCATAATTGTTGAAAACACGTGGGAACGCATATTTCTTTCTTCTTTAAAGACTGTCGATACCCCTACAAATGCATAACGGAACGAATCAAAAAACGTCCGATTTTTATAGGGATTATTTTTACTACTTTTATTTCGCAAGACCATTCTCCTTCAATATTTTCTCTTGAAGGCTAAACATTTTGCGTTCGTCTGCCTCAGTTTGATGGTCATAGCCATTTAAATGTAAAAAACCATGAACGACCAAAAAACCTAGCTCTCTTTCAAAAGAATGTCCATATTCTTTTGCTTGTTCCTCTACCTTGTCTATTGAGATAAAAATATCTCCAAGTAATCGCGGAAGTGGAAAACCATCCAACTCGGCATCCTCTTCAAAAAAAACAGTGAAATCCTCATCGTCATTATCTTCTAGAGCAAAACTAATCACATCCGTCGGCTCATCAAGCGACCGATAGTCACGATTAATTTCTTGTATACGTTGATTATCCACAATTGTAACGGATACTTCGATATTATCAGCTAGTTCTAGCTCTTGCGCACTCGCAACAACCAACTTCTCCATTAGCGTTAAATATTCTTGTTGTATGCGTCCCGTTTCATCTGATAATGCAATGTCCAAAATACTCACGTCCAGTCATTCTATTATTTTTTCTTGTTTCCTGCTTCATAGGCTTTAATTACTTCAGAAACAAGTGGATGTCGGATTACATCGGCAGTATCAAACTGAACTGTCCCGACTCCTTTGATAGTTGCTAACCGGTCAACAGCTTCTTTCAGCCCACTTTTTGTACCCTTCGGCAAATCAATTTGTGTAATGTCCCCATTAACAATCATTTTTGAGTTAAAGCCCAAGCGTGTTAAAAACATTTTCATTTGTTCGCTAGTTGTGTTTTGAGCTTCATCTAAAATGACAAATGCATCATCCAGTGTCCGACCACGCATATAAGCCAGTGGAGCAATTTCAATCGTTTGCCGGTCCATTAGTCGATTTGTATGTTCAACACCCAGTATTGTATACAATGAGTCAAACAACGGCCTTAAATAAGGATCTACTTTTTCTTGTAAATCCCCTGGTAGAAAACCTAGTTTTTCTCCTGCTTCAACAGCTGGACGCGTTAAGATAATTCGTTTAACTTCACCAGCTCTTAATGATGCAACCGCCATTGCGACCGCCAGAAAAGTCTTTCCAGTACCCGCTGGTCCAACA
>CAYROB010000014.1:9489-13280 GCA_964425775.1 uncultured Carnobacteriaceae bacterium | reverse complement strand
TAGAGCACGTGACTGTTAATCACGCTGTCGCAGGTTCGAGTCCTGCTTGCGGAGTATTTTTATACCCATTTTCATCTCAGTTTTTTTGAATAAAAGTATATTTAGAGGATGATATAGGAAATTTAGTTTATAAATTATTAAATAACCGAAAAATCTAAAAAAGCATTATTCCTATAATTTATCTCTATTCTAGAGATTTTATGGGAATAATGCTTTTTTTAATAGTAGTAATCATTTACGAAGTTCAAAATGATAACTTGGCTCATTAAACTGGTCATCTATACCAATGGTGAGATCATATTCACTGAAAAACCAATCATCTTCTTGGCTAATAAAGTATGTCCGGTTATTCACTTCAGTAGATGCTAGAATGTCTTCTGTTTTATCAGGATTGTCTAGCTCTAATCCGACAGAAAATCCCTCGTGCACTTCAGTTTTACCATATGTTTTTCCGAAAAAGCGAACAGCTTCACCGTCATTTAGTGGAAATTGAGTTTCGAACCACTTAATTGCTTGCTTGGATAAAGTAATTTTCATAGATTTAACACTCCTTAGTATTATTAATTATGTAACCAGCCTAAGCTTATCATGTAATGCAATAAAATAACATGTTTTTGATTGAGGTAGTGTCTAAAAGGCTTCGCCAGAGTATATTTTGAAGGTATACAAAGGAATGAATGATTTTTGAAGAAATAAAATGATAAATGTATTTTGAAAGGTGATAGTAATGGATAAAGTTAGAGGTTTTGAAATAGTTAGCAAATATTTAAATACTGAAATAAATGTTCCACAAAGAGCAACAAATTCATCAGCAGGTTATGATTTTTCAGCAGCAGAAGACCGAGTAATTCCATCTATTTGGAAGTTAGCTAGTAGAGTGCAATCAGAAGAGGTAGATAATATTCTTCCGTCTATCCTTGTCCCCACAGGCATAAAAGCTTATATGCCAGCCACTGAATACCTGATGCTAGTTAATCGTTCCAGCAATCCGCTTAAACATAATTTAGCCTTACCCAATGGTGTTGGGATTATTGATGCAGATTATTATAATAATCCAAATAATGAAGGTGAAATCTTCGTCCAATTGATCAATTACGGCTTAGAAGATTATACGGTAAAAAAAGGTGAGCGTATTGCTCAAGGAATTTTCACTCCCTATTATACAATAGATGGAGAAGAACAAATAACTACTGAACGATCAGGTGGTTTTGGCTCAACCGGAAAAGATTAAAGGAAATTAAACTCTTCCTAATTAATTCATCATAAAAGTTAAGATAGAATGTTTGTTGTGATATAATACTATGTGTGCTCCTTATTAATAATGAAATTTAAGTGACAGTTTTAAATTTTGAAAACTAATCGGAAGGTGAAGTGGATGGCTAAAAAGCAACGGACGATGTTTATGTGTGAAGAATGTGGAACTGAATCACCAAAGTATTTAGGCAGGTGTCCAGCATGTGGACTCTGGAATACATTTGTCGAGGAAAAAGTAGCCTCGGAAGCAGATTCTCGAAGTCGTGTATCTTTATCTCAACAAGTTGCTAGAGCACAACCGATAAAGGATGTTAAGATTGAGCAAACAGGAAGAGTTAAAACAAAACTAGTTGAGTTCAATCGTGTGTTAGGTGGAGGAGTAGTGCCAGGATCATTGGTTTTATTAGGCGGTGACCCAGGTATTGGAAAATCCACGTTGCTGCTTCAAGTATCTTCTGAATTGAATCAATTAGGTGCAGTTGTTTTATATGTAACAGGTGAAGAAAGTCCGAGTCAAATAAAAATGCGGGCTGAGCGTCTAGTTCTTTCTGAGACTGATTTTTATATATATAGTGAGACAGACTTGAGTTTGATTGTTGAAACAATTGAAGACTTAAAGCCGGATTATATTATTATTGACTCGATTCAAACAATGTATCATCCTCGAATTGATAGTGTGGCTGGTAGTGTTTCACAAGTACGAGAATCTACATCACTGTTGATGCAACTAGCTAAAACAAACAATGTAACTATTTTTATTGCAGGACACGTTACTAAAGAAGGAAATATAGCTGGACCGCGCATGTTAGAACATATGGTAGATACTGTTTTGTATTTTGAAGGAGATCACCATCAATCGTTTAGAATACTGCGCGCTGTAAAAAACAGATACGGGTCAACTAACGAAATTGGAGTTTTTGAAATGCGTGAAGATGGCTTGCGTGAAGTTTTAAATCCATCTGAACTATTTTTAGAAGAGCGTCTAGAGGGCGCAACGGGTTCTTCGGTGGTTTCGGCATTAGAAGGAACACGGCCTTTATTAGTCGAGGTTCAATCATTAGTTACTCCAACTGCCTTTGGAAATGCAAGAAGAACAGCAAGTGGACTTGATTACAATCGGGTCACTCTAATCATGGCAGTGCTTGAGCAAAGGTGTGGCTTACTCTTGCAAAACTATGATGCATACTTAAAAACAGCTGGTGGAGTTAAATTAAATGAACCTGCGATTGATTTATCGATTGCAATTAGTATTGTTTCAAGTTATCGTGATAAAGAAACGAGTGGAACAGATTGTTTTGTGGGCGAGATTGGATTAACTGGCGAGATAAGAAGTGTTTCTAGTATTGAGTTACGTGTACAAGAAGCGGCTAAGTTAGGTTTTAAACGAATCTATATCCCTAAGAATAATTTAAACGGCTGGAAAAAGCCTAAAGGTATTGAAATAATAGGTTGTTTAACCTTACAAGAAGTGATTAATCAGGTATTCTAAGGTAGTATACTAAAAAAGACAAGTTGATTTATTTAAAAATAGAGAGGAGGACTAATGTGTTTACATTATCAAAAGTTATTGTATTAGGAATCATGTTAATATTTGGAAGTATTGGTTTCAACTTTTTTCCGGACTTATTCATTTATTTATTCCCAAATACCGTTTGGATCCAGACACCTATGTTTAGCTTGATTATCGGAGTACTTGTTGGATTTATTGTTAGTTTGTTTATAAGTAAAACAATTGAACAGACGATTAAAAAGGTGCGAGAGTATTTTGCGACATTAAATGTTTCGTATATTTTATTTGGTACTGTTGGTGCGACAATTGGTTTAATTGTTACATGGCTAGTAAACGCCTCACTTTTAATTCCTATGAGATTGCCGATTTTCAGTGATGTTATACCCGGGATTATTACGGTAGTAGGTGCATACATTGGATTTGAGGTGGGTTCATCTAGGCGGGAAGAAATACGACGTTTATTTATGCCGCGTAGTGAAGAGGAATTGAATCAAGAAGTGCTTGAGCGTAAAGAAGGTGAAAATTACCGGAAATATAAAATACTTGATACAAGTGTAATTATTGATGGGAGAATATTAGATGTTATCCGATCAGGTTTCCTGGAGGGTGTATTCATCATTTCATCTTATGTTTTACAAGAGTTACAGCATATTGCAGATTCATCAGATTCTTTAAAGCGCGTGCGTGGGCGCCGAGGTTTGGATATATTGAATGCCTTACAAAAAGCAGATGGCGTTATCGTTAAGATGGATGAAAGTTTACTGCTAGAAGCTGATGAGGTTGATATGAAACTCGTTCATTTAGCGAAGAAGTTGGATGGTGTTGTCGTAACGAATGATTACAACTTAAATAAAGTGGCTGAATTTCAAAATGTACCTGTTTTAAATATCAACGAATTAGCCAATACATTGAAGCCGGTAGTCATACCAGGAGAAACAATGACAGTGTTAATTGTTAAAAAAGGAACTGAACGTGCTCAAGGTGTTGCATATCTTGATGATGGTACAATGGTTGTTGTTGAAGAAGG
>CAYROB010000014.1:0-9479 GCA_964425775.1 uncultured Carnobacteriaceae bacterium | reverse complement strand
AAACATCACTTAAATGAGCGAAGAGAGGTTATTGTAACTAGTTCGCTCCAAACAAATGCTGGACGCATGATTTTTGCTAAGTTTAAAGATGAAAAGAAAGCAATAGAAGATTAATGGTATAATTTAAGAGTAACTTAATTATTTTGGAAGGGGAATTTTAATGAGTGAAAGAGTACGTGTACGTTATGCACCAAGTCCAACGGGGTTTCTTCATATAGGAAACGCTCGAACAGCACTGTTTAACTATTTATTTGCAAGACATAATAATGGAGACTTTATCATTCGTACAGAAGATACGGATCAAAAAAGACATGTTGAAGGTGGAGAAGAAAGCCAGTTTGAAAACTTGAAATGGCTTGGCCTTGAGTGGGATGAAGGGTCAGATATCGGTGGAGAATATGGGCCATACCGACAGTCAGAGCGTCTACACATTTACACGCCTTTAGTTGAACAATTGGTTGCAGAAGATAAGGCATATAATTGCTATTGTACAACTGAAGAGCTTGAAGAAGAGCGAGAAAAACAGTATGCACAAGGGATTATGCCACAGTACTCTGGAAAATGTGCACACTTAACAGATGAAGAACGTGCTGCCAAAGAAGCAGAAGGAATTACTCCGGTAGTTCGTATTCGTACCGATCAAAATAAAGTCTACACCTTTAACGATTTAGTTAAAGGTGAGATTTCATTTGAAGGTAAATCCGTTGGAAGTGATTGGGTCATTCTAAAACGTGATGGTTTCCCAACATATAACTTTGCGGTTGTTGTGGATGATCATAAGATGGAAATTTCTCATGTTTTACGTGGAGATGACCATATTTCAAACACACCAAAACAATTATTAGTTTATGAAGCACTGGGCTGGGAGCCACCGGTTTTTGGACATATGACCTTAATTATTAATGCGAAAACAGGAAGAAAATTAAGTAAACGAGATACAGAAGTTCTTCAGTTTATTGAAGATTATCGTGATTTGGGTTACTTGCCTGAAGCATTATTTAACTTTATCTCCTTGTTAGGCTGGACACCGGGTGGAGAAGAAGAGATATTCTCTAAAGAAGAATTAGTTGAAATCTTTGACCATAAACGTTTAGGTACTTCACCAGCAGCATTTGATGCGGCTAAGTTGAATTGGATTTCAAATGAGTACATGAAAAAAATGGACCTTGATGATTTAGTCGAACTTGTTCTAACTAAATTAAAGGAAAAAGAGATTGTTCCTGAAGAGTTATCAGAAGAAGAGATTGAGCATTATGCGAAATTAACTTCTCTCTATCAAGAGCAAATGAGTTATGCAGCACAATTACCGAAAGTTGCTGGGCTATTCTTCGATCAAGAGATCGAATGGTCTGAAGGAGCATTGAAAGTATTAGCTGGCGAGACTGTTCCAGTAGTCTTAGAAGCACTGAAAGCTGAACTGGCTGCGCTTGAAGATTTCAAAGCAAGTGAAATTTCTGGTGCAATTCAAGCTGTTTCAAAAGAAACGGGCGTAAAAGGTAAAAACTTATTTATGCCAATTCGAGTAGCGACGACAGGTCAACAAGGAGGACCACAGTTAGGCGATGCGATTGAGTTATTAGGAAAAGAACTCGTACTTGAGCATATTGACGAAGCATTAACTGTTATTGAGGCTTAAGAAATAAATAAAATCTGTTCTGATAGTTTATTTAGCTATTGGAGCAGATTTTTTATTTTAAAAAAGAAAAAGCATTAATCTCTTACTACTAAGATTGAACCCTTGGTGTATAATAGATTTATTACTCAAGGGTAGAGAGGAGTTATAGAAGAATGATAAAAATTTATAATACATTATCGCGAAAAAAAGAAAGATTTGAACCAATTGAAGAGGGACAAGTAAAAGTGTATCTCTGTGGACCGACTGTTTATAATTATATCCATATAGGAAACGCAAGAAGTGCGGTATCTTTTGACACGATTCGTCGTTACTTCGAATACAAAGGCTATGACGTGAATTACGTATCAAACTTTACCGATGTGGATGATAAGATTATCGAAGCCGCCAAAGAGTTGGAAGTGGAAGCGCCAGAGTTAGCCGAACAGTTTATTGCAGCTTTTTTTGAAGATACAGAAGCATTAGGTGTAAAAAAAGCAACTCATCATCCACGAGTGATGGAGAATATTCCAGAGATTATTGAATTTATAGAAAAGTTAATTCAGAAATCTTATGCTTATGAAATTGATGGGGATGTCTATTACCGAACACGCAAGTTTTCTGATTATGGAAAGCTTAGCGGGATTACAATAGATGAATTAAAAGCTGGAGCAAGTGAGCGATTAGACGAAAGCACGGATAATAAAGAGGATGTAGTGGACTTTACCCTGTGGAAGAAAGTAAAGGCTGGAGAAATTAGCTGGGATTCACCATGGGGCAAAGGACGTCCAGGTTGGCATATTGAATGTTCAGCAATGGCCTGTAAGTATCTAGGGGAAACGATTGATATTCATGCAGGAGGTCAAGATTTATCTTTTCCACACCATGAAAATGAAATTGCTCAAACAGAGGCAGTTACTGGTAAGAAGTTTGCGAATTACTGGATGCACAATGGTTTTGTAACAATGGAAGATGAGAAAATGAGTAAATCTTTAGGTAATTTTAAATTGGTTAAAGATTTGAGAGAAGAATACGATCCACAAGTCATTCGGTTCTTTTTAGCGACCGCTCATTATCGTCGTCCACTTAGCTATACCGAAGCTTCATTGCAAGATGCGCAAAACAACTTAACTCATATCAAGACTGCTCTAGCAAATGGTTATCACCGTCTAAATGCTGAGCAAATACCAGCAACTTTACGAGATGACGATAAAAATTTAAAAAATTGGGAAGAGAAGATTGAGCGTTTTGAAGATGCGATGGATGATGATTTCCAAGCACAAAATGGAATGACGGTCATCTATGAGATGGTGCGCGAGTTAAATCGAGCAATTAAGCAGGTGGACTTATCAAAGCAAGTGCTTGAAGAAATGTTGAATTCATTAATTGAACTCTTGTCAATTTTTGGTTTGGAAGACTTGTATGAGACAGAGGATTTATTAGATGATGATATTGATGCGCTGATTCAAGAGCGTGAACAAGCAAGAGCCGCTAGAGATTTTGCACGATCAGATGAAATTAGAGATATACTAAATGAAAAAGGAATTATCTTAGAGGATACGCCTCAAGGTGTTCGATGGAAGCGAGAATCAAATTGATGAAAAGTAGTGAGGCAAAATTATTAAATGGTTTAGCATTAGCTTATGCCGGTGATGCGATTTATGAATTGGCAATCAGAAGTTATTTATTGAAAACTGGAGAAACACATGTAGGACAGCTTCACCGCTATGCAACGCAATATGTTTCAGCGAAAGCTCAAGCAAAAATAATCAAGTATTTTCAAGAAGCTGAATTGCTCACCGAAGATGAGTTTGACTATTATAAACGTGGACGCAATTCAAAGATTAATACACGTGCAAAGAATACAGATATCCAGACCTATCTGCAGTCAACTGGTTTTGAATCTTTAATGGGTTATTTATACTTGACTAAGCAGGAAGAGCGTTTAGAAGAATTAATCAAGCTGAGTATTGAATTTATAGATGGAGAGGAAGGGCGTAAATAATGTCAAACAGAGAATATGAATCAGTAGAAGAGCAGTCAGAAGAATTTGTAATGGGCCGCCACCCAGTTAAAGAGGCACTACAGTCAGATCGAGAAATCAACAAGTTGTTTGTACAAGAAAAAATAGGGGGTCGCGCAATTGATGAAATTGTCGGTTTAGCAAACTCGCAAAAAATCGTCATCAGCTTTGTGCCGAAATCAAAGTTGGACTCACTTGTTGACTACCAGAATCACCAAGGAGTCGTTCTTGCAACAAGTCCGGTTGATTATGCAACGATTGATGACTTATTTGAGATTGCCGAAGAAAGAGATGAAGCACCGTTCTTTGTTATGCTCGATGGTATTGAAGATCCACACAACTTAGGTTCAATTATTCGAACAGCTGATATAACAGGTGTACATGGGGTAATTATTCCAAACCGTCGTTCAGCGAATTTAACATCGACCGTTTCAAAAGCTTCAGCAGGAGCAGTTGAACATGTTAAAGTAGCACGTGTAACAAACTTAACTCAAACAATTAAAGAATTGAAAGAACGCGGAGTTTGGGTTTTTGGAACAGATATGAACGGAACAGATTATCGTGCATGGAATACAGAAGGTCCGGTTTGTATCATTATTGGAAATGAAGGTAAGGGCATGTCAAGATTGGTCAAGGAAAATGTGGATGAACTCATCACAATCCCGATGACTGGAAATGTTGGAAGCTTAAATGCGAGTGTCGCAGCTAGTCTTTTAATGTTTGAAGTCTATCGAGACTTGCATCCTGTAAAATAATAATTTAAAAAAGGAGCTCTAGTAACTAGAAAAACACCTAGTTACTAGAGCTTTTTTGCATTCTACTATAAAGAGTATGAATATTCATAGAAAATTAAGCTGAAAAGAGTGAAGAAACAGTACTTAAAAAGCTAAGATTACATGAAAGCGCAATATATCAAGCTTTTATTACAATAATTACAAGAATGCAAAGAAAAAGTAAGATGATTGAAACCTAATCAATGTTATTTGGGTATAGAATGGCTTCAGTGAGTTGCGAAAGTAGCAACGAGTAAATAAATTTAGCACGAGGAAGGATTCTTGAAAGAATATGAATAAATGGATAAAGAGAGTTGTCACAACTTTATTAGTTGCAGTTCAATTTGCAATTATTCCAACAGTTTCAGCGAGTTCATTAGAGGACATTCAAACTCAAAAGAAAACAATAGAAATAGAACTTAACCAAGTACAAAAAAATCTGAATGAGAAGTTAGCAGAAGTAAGTGAAATTACGGTTGCTCTAGATGAGTTGTCGAATGAAATTGAAAAACAAGAAACAGCAATTAATGAAACAGAAGAAGAAATAGTTGAACAAGAAATTATAGTAGAAAGTCGCTATGAGCATACAGCAGAGCAGTTAAAAGCGATGCAAATGAGTGAGATTAACCATAATCTGATTATCGGTTTATTTCAGGCAGAAAGTTTATCTGATTTTATCAATAGACTCTACACTGCGTCAGTATTGACAAGTGCGAATGAAGAACAATTAAGTGAGGCACATGCTGAACAAGAAAAATTAAATGAATTAAAAGAAGAATTGTTAGTTTCAAAAGAAGAATTAAATGGAAAAAAAGCTGAAATAGATGAACAAAAAGAGGCACTTGATGGAAAATTAGCAGGATTAAAAACGACATTAGCTAATAATCAAAATAAGTTAAATGAGTTAAATACAAAAGAAGCATCACTAAAAAAGGCTGCTGAAAAAAAGGCTGCTGAAAAAAAAGCTGCTGAAACAAGTGCAAGTAGTAATAGTGATACAGCCCAAGCTACAAAGACAGTTACAACAAGTGGTAACACAAACAACACTCCTGCAGCACCAGCACCAGCGGCAGATCAAAGTGGTTCATGGATGACCTTTGAATCAACAGGTTATTCAACACAGCAAAAGGGTTTAAGTACACATACAGCAATGGGTATCAACTTGTTAGTTAATCCACGCGTTATTGCAGTCGATCCAAGACAAATTCCATTAGGAAGTCTTGTTGAAGTACAAGGAATGGGTGTATATGTTGCCGGAGATACGGGCGGTGCAATCAAAGGTCGCATAATTGACGTTCACTTCCCAACTGTTAAACAAGCAATGAATTGGGGACGTCGTAATGTGAAGATTCGTGTCCTTAACTAAATAATCAACAAATACAAAAGCACTGACTACTGAAAAGTAGTCGGTGCTTTTTAAAGTTTCATGGGAAAGTAGCCCAATCCGTCAAAAAAGACTTTTAGGCGTCCTTTTGTTATAATAATAAATGGATGATAGAAGAGAAAGGAGGTGTATGAAATGGTAAAGGAACTCGTTGAGAACAAAGTCCAGTTGTTACCGACATTGCCCGGTTGTTATTTAATGAGAAATAGTGAAGAAGAGATTATTTATATTGGAAAGGCAAAGAATTTAAGGAATCGTGTACGCTCTTATTTTCGAGGAAAAAAAGAGGGAAAGACGGCCTTATTGGTAGAAGAAATTACTGACTTTGAATATATTGTAACAGATTCAGACAAAGAGGCCTTACTTTTAGAAGTGACCTTGATTCAAAAACATAAGCCAAAATATAATATTTTACTAAAATTTGGCACACAATATCCCTATTTGAAAATTACGAATGAGCGGGACCCTCAGTTACTTATTACTTCAGAAGTGGAGAAAGATGGAGCCGATTATTTTGGACCTTATCCCAATGTAGGTGCAGCTCAACAGACACAACAGCTTCTGCAGAAAATCTATCCATTAAGAAAATGTAATGGCCACCAAAAGAGAGCCTGTTTACATTATCATATTGGTCAATGTATCGGTCCTTGTGATCATGAAATTTCAAAAGAGGAATATAGAGCACAAATCAAGCGAATTAAATCTTTTTTGAATGGAAATGTAGCGACAATTAAAAAAGATTTGGAAGAGAAAATGAAGATAGCTTCTAAAGAAATGAACTATGAAGCAGCGGCAGAGTTTCGTAATCAAATTCATTATATTGAACAGACAGTTGAAAAACAATCGGTTGTCTTTAGTGATTACGTTTCCCGTGACTTCTTTAACTATACCGTTGATCGGGGTTGGATATCAATTCAGGTATTCTTTGTAAGACAAGCTTCCTTAATTAAAAGAGAAGTAGCGATGTACCCGATTGTTGATAGTGCGAGTGAAGAGATGTTGAAATACATCCTGCAATATTACCAGAATAAAAATACAACAATTCCCAAGGTTGTTTATGTGCCGGCCGGGGTTGATCGAGAGATTCTTGAAGAAGAATTGGAAACAACCATTCATACACCTCAACGTGGAGAGAAGAAGCATTTACTGGAGATGGCAGGGAAGAATAGTCGTCTGGCCTTAAAACAAAAGTTTCATTTAATTACGATGGAGCAGTTAAAAACAACAGGGGCATCCGAGGAATTGGCAGAAGCATTGAATTTAGCCCAAGTTAAAAGGATTGAAGCTTTTGACCATTCCAATATCCAAGGGACCAGTCCAGTTTCAGCGATGGTTAGTTTTTATGAAGGAAAGCCCGATAAAAATAATTATCGAAAATTTAATATTAAAACAGTGAGTGGAAGTAATGAGGCGGCAACGACGCGCGAGGTAATTCGACGCCGCTACTCGCGTCTGCTCAAAGAAGAAGCAGAGTTGCCTGATTTAATCCTGATGGACGGTGGGAAAATTCAAGTCAATGCTGCGAAAGATGTACTAGAAAATGAATTTGGGCTAGACATTCCTGTTGCCGGCATGGTAAAGGATGATAGGCACCAAACAGCTCGTTTAATTTATGGAGAAGAGCTAAAAGAAATTCCGTTGCATCCAAGAAGCCAATCCTTCTATTTGTTACAGCGAATACAAGATGAGGTTCACCGTTTTGCAATTCGATTCCACCGAAATGTTCGTGGAAAGAATACCTTCACGTCGATTTTAGATGATATACGTGGGGTTGGTCCAAAGACACGGACTAAATTAATGCGACATTTTAAGTCGATTAAAATTTTAAAAGAAGCCGATGTTGAAGAGATTATTGAACTTGGAATTAATCGTACAACGGCAAATAATATAAAAGAAGAACTTGCAAATTATGATTTGAAAACTAGGCGAAAAACAAACATAGAAAAAGAAACAGAAAAAACCAGATAAGGATGGCGAATTAACTCATTCCACCCTTATCTGGTCTTTTTTAATATTTTTTCTTGATTGAAGTAAAAATTAGGATATGATTGATAGTTTAGGAACCCTAAATTATAGTTATTTTGTGCAAGCTCATCAACGGTGTCGACCGCTCCTTTGTCACGGGAATAGTGATCAAGTAAAACTGTTAGTAGGGAAGCTAAAGCAAGGTCTTCTTCATTTTTAACCATTACTGAGAAAAGATAATTTGCACTGCTACACATTCTTGTAGCGGTCATTATTATCTTATCATCTTTGAATACTTCAAAGTAGAGTTCTTCAAAATCCCCTTTAACTAGCCAGTTTTGCGGCTGAATTGTGAAAAAAGCATCGCGTAAACCAAAGAATCCAGGATGTTTACGAATTGTTCCAATTTTTTCACTAGTTTGAAAAAGTTCAAATTGGAAGAAGGGCGAAAGATTGATTTGTTTTGCCTGCAAAATGAGATCACCGTGAAGACTAAATAGATTGATAGTGTCATTTTTTCGGCCCCAACGACCTTCAATTAGGAAAAGGATTTGACCGTTGTTTTCTCGAACGGTCAACCGATGCTTATCTCCTTTGTTTTCTTTAACAAATAGTCGAATCATACAATGGTTCCTCCTTCGTTATGAACAATATTTTGCCTAACTAGTATGCTAAATATTTTAATGGAGAAAACAAGTGAGTATCACTGATTTAAAAAGTTAACTTGTCTCCAGCGAGGACTTTTTCAATAATTTGGGTAACTGCTTCGTCTGCATGGTTTGGAGCAGAGTAAGTTGCAGCTTTTTTGGCACGTTTATGTGCATTATCTACAGCATAACTATGAGTAGCCCATTCCAGCATTGATAAATCATTAAGGTTGTCCCCCACAGTAATAACTTCATCAGCGGTATATCCTCTGATTTTAGCAAAGTCAGCAACTGCTTGACCTTTGTTTGCTTGCATATGATTAATTTCAATGTTAAGACTGTGAGCTGAAGTTACAATAAGATCTGGTAGATTTTGATTTACAGCTTTTTTAATTTTCTTTAATGACGCTCTGTCTTCTTGAGCATTTAATACAACTTTAAGTAACTGCAGTTCAGATTGGCCGATCAAAAAGTCATAGTCATTTACTTGTTTAATACTAGAATCATCTAAGTGATTCAGCACAAAATTTGTTACCTCATCCTTAGACATCAACTTATTAATATCTGCAAATATACTTTCATATACTTTGATATGTTCTTCTAAGGAATTGCTTGAATATGTGCCGTTTTGTGTGATAAATTCGTTGTGAACTTTATAATGTTGTAAAATTTGAATCAATTCTTCCACATTTTCTTGTTCGATATTACGGGTAAAGTGTAGTTTTTCATTTTCATCAAAAAAGCGAGCACCATTCAATTCAATGAAAGGACACTTAATCCCTTTTTTCTGTGCTAAAGAATAACCCCCTTCAACAGTACGACCTGTTGCAATAGCAAATTCAATACCTGCATCCTGGGCGGTTAAAATAGCATCAGCTGTACGATCAGAAATTTCTACATTTTCATTTAGAAGAGTACCATCTAAATCTGATACAATTAATTTAATAGACAACTTATATCCCCCTTATTTGTACACTTTCTATTTTACCAAATAATAGGGAGAATTGCATATAATGGCTATTTGTTTTTAGAAAAAGGAGACGAGATAACGATGATGGAAATACCAATAAAAAAT
>CAYROB010000013.1:9654-13324 GCA_964425775.1 uncultured Carnobacteriaceae bacterium | reverse complement strand
GAATCTTATGCATCATTAGAAGATATCAGTATTAAAATAGTTGATACGGAAAAAAATGTATTGTATTCATCTGACCAAATGAGTGGAATGCATGAGATGCACGGTCGCATGAATAGTAATCGTCGTCGAATGATGATGGATCATGGAATGGTGGAAGGGGATTATGTTGAAAGTACATTTGACCTTTACAGCCAAGATGTAATCGTGGGGTCAGTCATTATTGGCTATATTGATAATTCATTTTTAACAGAGAGTGCATTAATCTTTAAAAGTACATTAACCAAGATACTCGGCATCGCAAGCATCATTGCAATTATTATAGGAATCATTACAAGCATTCTCTTATCAAACAGCTTGACTAGACCATTGTTAAATATAAGAAATACTTCGCGTGAAATCCAAAAGGGTAATTTATCTGAGAAATCTGAGCTTAAAACAAATATTATAGAAATTAAAGAACTTTCGAACAGTATTAATTTTTTAGGTGAAACACTCTCTCACCAAGAGGCTATACGTAAACAATATGCTTCGGATATTTCACATGAGTTGCGTACTCCTTTAGCGACATTGAAAAGTCACGTTGAAGCGATTATGGATGGTATATGGGAACCGAATCAAAAGCATCTTTCAATTTTATTGAATGAAATTGATCGTTTGTCTTCTCTGGTCGATGATTTGAAAGATTCGTTTAATTCAAGTGAACAGGGAATTGTTCTAAATAAAACACAATTTAATTTATCGGAAGCCATTCAAGAAATTGTTACAACCTTTATGCCTATTTTTAATAAGGAAAATATTAGAATTAAAGAAAAGATTGAAAGTGATTTGATCGTTTTTATGGATAGTGATCGAATCAAGCAAGTTATGTATAATTTATTATCGAATGCAGTAGCATATACTGAAGAAGAGGGACAACTAGATGTTTCAGTGACGAGTCCAGATTCAAATCAGATACTAATCACTGTGAGAGATACTGGGATAGGAATACCGGCCGAGCATTTGCCACACATCTTTGAGCGTTTCTACAGGATAGATGGTTCACGTAATATCGAAACAGGGGGAACAGGACTTGGATTAGCTATTGTACAGTCAATTGTGGAGGAGCATGGTGGGAAGATATCAGTTAAGAGTATCTATGGAGAAGGTAGTGAATTCATCATTCAACTACCCAAAAATAGTTTGTAAACTGATTATGTAATTGTTTTAATACTTGATTCAAAAAACAATAATGTAGGTTATAATACACGAGGTAAGAAAAGGGTTTCATGTAGTATAGAGTAAGTTGATTCAAAGGAATTAAGAGAGAGTGATTCAGTGAGTTTAGATATAAATAAAATATGTATAAACGGACAGTTAAATAATTTAACAGAATTTCAAAGTATGGTTCTGAAAGTTACGCTTGATATTATAAATTTAAATGATGACAATTATGATGAAATAGTAAAGGATCTGTTAAAAAGCATTGGGAATTTTTTCAAAGCAGATCGAGCGTATCTGTTTTTTATAAATCAAGAAGAATCATCAATGGGTTACTCACAGGAATGGATAAATACCGGAGTGAGCTCATTGGGAAGTACCGATAGGAAGATTCAGCTGGAACATTATCCATGGTGGACAGACCAATTAACTAATAATAAATTTATCCATGTTGATGATGTCCATTTAATGCCGATAGAAGCAAGTATGGAACAACAACAATTATTAAAAAAAAGTATAAAATCTGTATTAGCAGTGCCATTAAAGGACGCGGGTGGAACTAAGGCATTTATTGGAATTGATTTAGTAACATCAAAAGAGAAATGGACCGAAGAAAATATTGAACACCTCAATATTTTGGGAGAAATTTTATCGAAGGGAATTGTTCAACTTAATAATAGTAGAAAAATCAACTTTATGTCCTATTACGATCCACTGACAGAATTACCAAATAGATTGTCATTAACGGAAAGACTGGAGCAAGATATTCTTCAAGCGAAATGTCAAGAACCACTGATTAGTATTATGTTTATCAACCTTGATGGTTTTAAAGTGATTAATGATAATTTTGGATATAAACAAGGAAATGCATTGTTAAGACAGGTTTCTAGAAGATTAGTAGAAATTGTTAGTGAAAATGACATTGTAAGTCGTACAGATAGTGATCAATTTATTTTATATATTAGTGATTATCAGAATCAGGAGAACTTAGACTATCTTTCATCTCAGATAATTAAAGCTTTTAACACACCTTTTATTCTCAGAGGTGAAGAATATAATATAACAGCGAGCATGGGCGTATCGTGTTACTTAAAAGATGGTAGAGATGTAGAAAAATTGATCAGGTATGCTTATATGGCAATGAACAAAGCAAAATGTCTTGGTAAAAATCAATATCAAAATTGTACAACTCAGATCAAAGAAGAAGCTTTAGAAACTATTTCGTTAACAAATGATCTTTACAAAGCGATTGAACGAGATGAAATGTTACTCCATTATCAACCTCAAGTGAATGGGCTAACGGGGGAAATAGTTGGTTTCGAAGTATTACTTCGATGGAATCATCCAGAAATTGGATTTGTACCGCCATTTAAATTTATTCCTTTGGCTGAAAAAACTCAGCTCATTTTATCAATTGGTTATTGGGTTTTAGAAAATGCAGCGAAACAATTCAAAGCTTGGCAAGAAAAAGGGTTCGATCCCATTAAAATAGCAGTAAATTTTTCTGTATATCAGTTAAGTCATCCACATATTATTGAGGAAATAGAAGAGATTTTAGAGAGAAATTCACTTGATGCGAAGTACTTGGAAGTAGAGATCACAGAAAGTTTGGCAATGGATAGGAACCATAAAATAAAGGAAAACTTGAAAAAAATAAAGCAATTAGGAGTTACCTTATCAATTGATGACTTTGGTAAAGAATATTCTTCGTTTAATCGACTAAAAGAGTCACCGATGGATACGATTAAAATTGATATGTCTTTTGTACAAGGAATTGGAATTTGTGCGGAAGATGAAGGAATTGTTAAATCAGTTCTCTCATTGGCTAAGAACCTTGGCCTGAAGACAGTTGCTGAAGGGGTAGAAACTAAAGAACAAGCTGAATTTCTAAATAATACGGCTTGTGACCACTTACAGGGTTATTATTTCCACCGACCAATGGCACCTGTTGAGATAGAGAAGTTACTAACAGTTAATTTGTGATTCTTTGAAATAAAAAATGGCTTGAAATCAGATGTATAGTCTCTGATTTCAAGCCTTTTTTAATTGTTTTAGTGACATCCAAAGCCATTGTTCCGACGATAGCCTTTGCGTGTACCACCGTGATGGTAGCGACCACTACCGAATCCATTTTCTTCGTGTAGTCGGTCTCTTTCAGTAAATTCAGCTCTTCGTTCAGCGGCTTCTTCTTCAGTTATCCAGCCTTCTGCAAGTGCCAATTGTATTCTTTCTTCTCTGTATTCAGCTCTCTCAGCTTGTCGTTCATCAAAGCGTTCTTGTCTTTCTTCTTCGGTCAAATTCTCTCTATCCAAGTTTATACGGCCTCTATTCCCCCCATCGTCACTCATATGACCATAACCTCGATCAAATTCATTGGTAGACGGTGAATCTGCGTAGACTGATCCTGCACCAATCCCTATTGTTGCTAGTAATGCACTTGCTAATAATATTTTTTTCATTTAAATCCTCTCCT
>CAYROB010000013.1:0-9644 GCA_964425775.1 uncultured Carnobacteriaceae bacterium | reverse complement strand
ACTGGCGGAATGTGAAGGAATAATGAAGCACCATTTTTTTATTTTTCTTGGTGAAAGGTTTGTTCTTATAGTATAATCAATGAATGCTTGATAAGTTTGATTGCCAGAATTAATATTTGCTAATTAAAAAATTATAAGGGGTATCTAAATGAAAAATGAGTATCAAAAAGAATCAACAAATACGGAACTAAAACGTTCTATGCCAGTTTCACAAATCGCAGTGATCGGTATTGGTGGAACATTAGGAACTGGATTATTTTTAAGTTCAGGCTATACAATCTCAAATGCTGGACCAGGAGGAACACTGTTTTCATATGCATTTGGTGCGTTGATTATGTACTTAATGATGGCAGCATTGGGTGAGTTAATTGTTGCAATACCAGATGCAGGTGGAATACAAATATTTACTAACAAGTTAATTAATCGGAGAGTAGGCTTTACAGTTGGTTGGATTCGTTGGTTGAGCCTAGTATTGATGGTGCCTACGCAGTTAGTTGCTTCCTCAATTATTATGAAAAATATTTTTCCATCTATTCCGGGAATTTTATGGATTGTCTTATTCAGTATTTTGTTATTTTTCTTGAATTTTAGAGAGGCCGCAGATTTTGGGCGGTTCAATACAATTTTTAGTAGTATTAAATTTATTTTTATCGGTTTATTTGTAATTGTTGGAATGGGAATGGTTTTAGGGATTGGTCAATCAGCACCAATAGGCTTTGCAAACTTTACTGCACATGGCGGTTTATTTCCAAACGGTGGGCAGGCAGTTCTTCGAACAATGATGGTGTCAGCTTTTGCTTTTGGTGGTGCTGATCAAATTGCTACAGCAGCAAGTGAAAGTGAAAATCCAAGTGTTGACATGCCAAGAGCCCTCCGAGTAACTATTTTAGGACTGCTTGGAGCTTATTTTGCATCACTCGTTATTATTTTAGCTGTTTTACCATGGAATCAGGCAAATTTAACTGGTAGTCCATTTGCTTATATTTTTAGAGAAGCGGGCTTTGAATCGGCTGAGTTAGTAGTCAATTTAGTTATTTTAACATCTGCCTTATCTTCAGCAAATGCCTTTGTCTATGGAAGTATTCGCTCTTTATGGGCATTAGGTAAAGAGGAACAAGCACCACGGTTTGTTACAAAAGTGGATGAAAGGGGATTACCTGTTAATTCACTGCTGGTTGTGTTTAGTGTGACACTATTTGCGGTAACAGCTGCCTTTATATCACCAGATATTGTCTATTTATTTTTACAGTCAATTATTGGAATTAGTAATATGACAGTCTATGCGATGTATGCGGTCGTCTTGATTTATTTCAGAAATAACTTGAAGGCAAAAAATATATCAACTGACACATTAGGGTATAAAGTTAAGGGCTATCCAGTCATGCCTTATGTACTATTAGCTTTAATTGCCTTTGTAATTATGGGAATGATTTTTGATCCGACACAACGTATCGCCTTATATACCGGCATCCCAACTTTTTTAGGTATTTATACAGTGGGAAAAGTATTAAATGCAAAGGAACAACCAGTAGAAATTAAGATAAAAAGCTAGTTATGATGAGATCCCTCACCTCAAAATAGGTTAGGGATTTCTTTGCAATAGTAGAGAGATTAGTAAGTTCAGTTAATGAGAGGGGAAATACAATGAAGTTTATCGAGCGAGTAGCAAAAGTAGAAGAAAAGATGGTTGAAAATAGGAGGTATTTACACCAGTACCCAGAATTAAGTGGTGAAGAGTTTGAAACACAAAAATATATTATGGAACAGCTCGATGAGTTGAATATTTCTTACGAAAAAATTGGCAGAACTTCATTGATTGGTCGAATTAAAGGGGGAAAACCTGGGAAAACAGTCGCTTTACGTGCCGATATTGATGCGCTTCCCATTACTGAAAAATCTAACGTTGACTATATTTCCCAAAAGGAAGGGTTGATGCATGCATGTGGTCACGATGCCCATACAGCAATGCTGCTAGCTGCTGCAGAAATGCTAAAGGACGTTCAAGCTGAATTACCAGGCAGTGTGCAACTCATTTTCCAAGAGGCAGAAGAAACCTTTGAAGGAGCAAAAAGAGTTATTGCAGAAGGTGGGATGGATGGGGTTGATGCAATTTTTGGCATGCATGGGATGCCAATAGACGTTGGTACGTATGATCTTAGTCCAGGCTATCGAATGGCTGGTTGCGACACCATCTATATTGATTTTGAAGGAATTTCTGGCCATGGATCAAGTCCACACTTAGCGAAAGATACGATTCTACCAGCCGCTACATTTGTAACTCAACTCGATGGTATGCTTACTAAGTTTATTGATGCACAATTGCCAGTTGTTGTATCTGTTGGTAAGTTTGATGCAGGAACGAAAGCGAATATTATTGCAAAGAATGCTTCTTTAGAGATCACAATGCGCTATTTAGATGAAGCCACACGTGAAAAAATTCATAACAAGATTCATGATTTAGCCAACGGAATTGCTCAAATTTACGAAGTAGAAGTTGATGTGAAAATTGAAGAAAGCACAATCAGTTTGAAGAATGATAAAGAAATAGCCAATTTAGCGGATGCAGCTGCTAAAAAAGTTTTTGGTCCCTATAAAAATATCCATGGTCCAATTATGATGGGGTCCGAAGATATGCCTTACTATTTCCAAGAAGCTCCAGGTTCGTATGCTTTACTAGGGTATGCAAATGAGGAAAAAGATACCGTGTATTTTCCACACCACGAAAAGTTCAATATTGATGAAGATTATATGAGGTTTGGGGCAGCCTTACATGCACAATTTGCTTGGGATTATTTACAAGAACATAGTTAGTTGGATAAGGAATAAGTTTTTAAGTGAAGATTGTATGTTAAAAGGATGAAGTTTTGATACAATGGAGGATGAATATGAAAAACGATAAAATAGCTATTTTGGTGGATTCTGGATCAGATGTTCCTAAAGAGATGGTCGAAAAGTACAATATGTATGTAGCTCCATTAACAATCAATTATGAAGACAAGCAGTATGTTGATGGTATTGACATCACAACAGAAGAAGTATTAGAGCGATTGGAAGAAGAGATTCCAACCACTTCCTTACCAACGGGTGAGACGATTCAAGGTTTGCTTGACCAAATAAAAAAAGATGGATATACGAAGGTCTTGGCAGTAACACTCTCTAGTGGGCTGAGCGGAACCTATAATAGTATTCGTTTATTAGCTGAAGCACAAGAGGATTTAGATGTTTTTGTCTTAGATACAAAAAATATTTCCATTGCTAGTGGATTTAACGCCATTCAAGCAGCAGAATATATTGAAGAAGGTATGAATTGGGATACATTGATTGAAACAATGTCTAAAAATACAGCAAATTCCAAGGTGTATTTCACTGTTTCTACTTTAGAATATCTCAGAGCAGGTGGTCGAATCGGACTAGTTGCTTCACTTTTGGGTAGTCGATTAAATATTCGACCGGTTATTTCATGTAATGAAGAGGGAATATATTATTCTGTTACTAAAGTTAGGGGAGAGAATCGCTCCATTAATAAAGCATTAGAGCTAGCAACTGAATTTGTTGGGGATGCTGAAGATTATAATATTGGAGTTGTGCATGCGGGAGCAGCAGAGAAAGCCTCTGAAATAAGAAGTCGTTTGGCAGCAAGTTTACCAAATGCTCAGGTAACTGTTGAAGGACAAATTAGTCCGGTCTTAAGTGTACACACAGGTCCAGGCTCAATTGGAATTGTTGTACAAAAGTTATAAAGCTTGAGTCCTATACTCTAATAGAAATATATTATTTAAAAACTACGAAAAATCACAAGAGAGGTGATGATTTTTCGTAGTTTTTTTGTATCTTGTTCGAGATAATTATAGCATTTTCCTGGAAACAAAGGCGATAAAGTGATAGTATGTAGTTGAAAGACAATAAAGTGAATTTTATTCACGTATTGAGTGGAATAGGTACTGAGCTCCGTCTTGGGTTGATAATTAACTTTTAGACGATAAACTTGCAATAATTCGAATGATTAAAACTGAATAATGCAAGTGTGATGAGAGGGGCGGTGAATGTGAAATTGTTTAATTTAATGTGGCAGAGAATATTTAATCAGATAATGGGTAATTCTGAATCAGATATTGAGCAAAATATAGAACCTTTAAAAGTATACAAGGTTTCGTTGAACACAAGTGGTGATTATCAAAAAGTAAATTCTGAAAAACCTAGTGCAATTCTGAAAAGATGTGAAGGTGCGCATGGAATACTCTACTTGCATGAAGATAAACAACATCCACTTTTGCCTCATAGTGTATTTAAAAGAACTAGAATAATAGAAATAAAAGATGTTTCTATGAAAGTTCGTATCCATAAACACAAAGTGATAAATCAAATAATCCATATAGAAAATGTTTTAGGTTTTTTAAAGGAGATTGATTAAGATGCTGTGGGTAGTTTTTGCTATTCCTTTTGTTATTATTTTACTTTATTATAGAATAGATAATCTCCCAGAAATATTTTAAAATAGAGATATTGATTCTCAAAAAGAAGAAGTTATTGAGATTGAAGATAGATGAGAACTCGTTCAAATCTTAAAAGAAAATATCGGAAATATCGTGACAATTCAATCAAAAGATTTTACGCGAGTTTATGAGAAGCGTATCATAGAAGATAATCAGAATGTCACAGGGAGAATTTTGGAAGTAGATGAGGATTGGCTTAATATAGAGGTTGATTCAAGGCAATTTATTAAAAAGGACTCATTAGATCAGTTGATTTTTAGAATTGATCGAATCAATAGTCTTTTTGTAAATGTAGATTCTAACTAATGAAACATAAAGTAGCATTAAAAATATGAGGGGGTAATGAAGATGGATGATTTCATTGATTTCTTGCGTCATCTAGATAAGCACAATATTCCTTATGATATTGATCGAACAGGTGATGATTATGTGATGGTCAATATTGATATACCAGGCGAAAGATGGGAAGTAAATTTTTCAGACGATGGTGAGGTCGCAGCAGAAAGATTTGGCAATATGGGGGATGTCGCTGGTCAAGAAATTATGGACTACCTCTATGACAACTACTCAATCTAACTAAAATATGTTATAATCATTTTACAGCATAGGTCATGGAGTTGACCTTGGTAGAACTACCAAAACCGCTGAAAAAGCTAATAACTCCTACCTAGATGGAGCAAGAGCTCTATTTGGGTAGGAGTTTATTTTATTTTAAGGAGAAAATTATATGGCAACGAGTTTTGCACTAATCGCATTATTGGGACTTTTATCAGGGCGCTTATTTGAAAAAATGAAGCTCCCGGGTTTACTAGGAATGATTATCGTCGGAGTGCTTATTGGGCCTTACGGTTTTAGTTTGTTGAGTGATGATATCATGATTGCGTCAGGAGATCTACGAAAAATTGCTTTGATTGTGATACTACTCAGAGCAGGCTTAGGGATTAAGAAAGAAGATATTAAAATGGTAGGTAAACCGGCGATTAAGCTGAGTTTTATCCCCGGTCTTTTGGAAGGATTCACAGTCGCTTTTTTATCCATGCAATTATTTGATTTTACTTTTATTCAAGGGGGAATTTTAGGATTTATTATTGCAGCTGTATCGCCAGCAGTTATTGTTCCAGCGATGCTAGATTTAATGGATCGAGGCATTGGTAAGGAGAAGAACATTCCAACGTTAATTTTAGCAGGAGCTTCAATTGATGACGTTTTTGCGATTACCATTTTCTCGGCCTTTCTCGGCATGTATGGTGGTGGGAATATCAATATCGGTGCTAAGATTTTGAGTATTCCTTTGTCCATTATTTTAGGAGTAGTTGTTGGTGCAATTATTGGTTGGGCCTTAATTCAAATATTTAATAAATATGCAATTGGAACTACACAAAAAATGCTTTTTGTCTTGAGTTCAGCAATTTTACTAACGACTTTTGAAACGATGATTGAATCGACAATCGAAATTGCCGGACTCTTAGGGGTAATGGCGATAGGCTTTATCATTTTTGAAAAGACACCAAAAGTTGGAAAAAAGTTATCTGCATCATTTAATCAAGTGTGGATTTTTGCGGAGGTATTATTATTTGTGCTAGTCGGTGCTCAAGTAAATATTGCATTGGCATTAGATGCTGGCTTGCAAGGAATTATGCTAATTACGATTGGGTTACTCGCTCGAAGTATCGGTGTGATGTTGTCACTTTTAGGAACAGAGCTAAATAAAAAAGAAAGATTGTTTTCTGTGATTGCTTACTTGCCTAAAGCAACTGTCCAAGCTGCAATAGGCGGGATTCCATTAGCAATGGGGGTTGAATCAGGAGATTTGATATTATCCCTGGCTGTATTATCGATTGTTTTAACAGCTCCACTTGGTGCAATCATGATTAAAGCAACGGGCGATCGTTTATTAGCAAGTTAGGTAAGCATAACAACACTGTCTATATATCCGCGTATGCGCTTTCACTAGACATAAATCTTTTTTAGCCTACACTATATGTAATTTGAAAATTAATTATTATTCTAAAATCTCGTATTTGGTGTTGATTAATTTTGATCACTAAATCGAATGAGGTCAAAGAATAACAAACTGCAGTCATTTTGGTAAGGTGACAGTGTAGTTGGATTAATTTCTAAAGCTTGGTATTATTTGCAAGCTATTACATCACGGCAAAAATGAAAGCGCATTCAAAGAGGGGGGGCAAATCAGCTGAATGCTTAAGGACCAACAAGTGTTTATACTACAGTATTCTTCTAAAGTTATAGTCATTGATATGTTTAAACGTTTTTTCAATTATTAAAAAAATTAAAGGAGGTGTCTTACATATAGAAAGATTTGAGCTGGCGGAAGAGTAGATGAAAATAAGGCATGTCATTATAAGAAGGGGAGAGAAAAGATGAATAATCTATTCAAAAAAACATTAATGGGATTAAGTGCAACAATCTTGCTAGCAGCGTGTGGTACAGATGATGCTGGAATAGATCCAGAAACTTCAGATGAAACAGATATTGAAGAAGTTGTCGGTGGCTCACTTGTTATTTATTCAAACTCAGTTTCTGATGGGCGTGGTGACTGGCTGAAAGAAAAAGCAGCAGAAGAAGGCTATGAATTAGAAATTGTTGATAGTGGTGGTGGTGAAACATTTAACCGACTGATAGCTGAAAAAGAGGCTACACAAGCTGATATTACATTTGGTTTGGATGAAACCTATTTTGCTACTTTGAAAGAAGAAGATATGCTTCGTGAATATGTACCTGCTTGGTCAACTGAAGTTCCAGCGGACTCTTTACAGGGTGATGGTTATTATCACCCAATTGTTGAGCAACGTATTTATCTAATGTATAACCCAGAATTTTGGATGAAGCGGATGTACCAAGCAACTGGCAAGACTTAGGAAATGATGAAAAGTACAAAGGGAAATACCGTGTGCCAACTGAATTTGATGGAGGAACTAACCAGAAATCTGCATTAAGTATTCTGCTTCAATATAAGGATCCGGATGCAGAGCTAGGTATTGCTGATGAAGGTTGGGAAGAATTAGAGAAATGGTTAGATAATGGCTATAGCACTCCTGGAAGTGAGGATGATGCTGTAAACTTTGCAGAAGGAAAGGTGCCAATCAACTATTACTATAGTAGTGGTATTCCTGATATGGAAGAAACGCTAGGCTTTAAGTCAGTAGCGATTAATCCAGAACAAGGTGTAATCGTTATGCGTGAACAAGTTGGAATTCTTGACAAGGGACCAGACCATGATTATGAGACAGCAGAAAAATTTGTAGAATGGTTTGGAACAGCAGATTTACAAGGTGAGTGGGCACAAGAATTTGGTAGCTTGCCAGTGAATGAGGGCGCTTTAGACCAAGCTTTACCAAGAATGCAAGAAATTGCTGAAAACACAACACCAATGGATATTGACTGGGATTTTGTTGGAGAATATATTGATTTATGGATTGAAAAAATAGAATTAGAAATTCTATAATTTTAAAATTAGATGAGAATAAATAGGATGTGTGTTTCCTATTTATTCTTAATCTTTTAGGGGGGAGCAAATGAGTGTAAAATTAAAAGATATTCAAATAAAATATGGAGATTTTATTGCAATTGATGATGTTAGCTTTGAAGTTAACGAAGGTGAATTTTTTACTCTGTTAGGGCCATCAGGATGTGGAAAATCAACAGTTTTAAGAGGAATTGCAGGTTTTAATACACCGAGTAAGGGAGAAGTGATTGTAGATGACAAGGTAATTAACCATTTACCAGTTGAAGATCGTAAGCTTGGTATGGTTTTTCAATCCTACGCGTTATTTCCTACAATGACCGTTTTTGATAATATCGCTTATGGGCTTAAAATTAAGCGGATGTCTAAATCAGAAATAAAAGAACAAGTTCAAGAATTAATTACTCTAGTTGAACTAGATGAAAGTCAACTATATAAAAACGTAACAGAATTATCAGGTGGTCAACAACAAAGAGTAGCAATTGCAAGAGCATTGGCACAAAAACCAAATATAGTTTTATTGGATGAGCCATTATCCAACTTAGATGCTAAGTTACGGCAACAATTAAGAATAGAATTGAAACAAATTCAAAGAGAAACCGATATGACAGCTATATATGTAACACATGATCAAGAAGAGGCCTTGCAGTTATCGGATCGAATCGCTGTTTTTAACATGGGAACCATCGAACAAATAGGTACACCCGATGAAATTTACAATCATTCAGCGACGGAATTTGTTTGTAATTTTATTGGAGATCCGAATAAGCTAGGCGTAGGATTAGTGGAAGCAATCAATCAAAAGTCAGACAAGATAAAGTTGGATCCTAAGCAAAACCATTACCTTCGAGAGGAGAAGGCAAAGTTTTGGCCTAGCGATGAAGAAAAACCAAGAATTAAATTTGACGCAACTGTTGTAAATGAATTGTTCAGTGGTTCATTTACAATTTATCACTGCAAGATAGTAGATACCGTATTGCAAATCATTCATAAAAATGATGGCACACCAATTAATATTACTGGAGATAGTTTATCGCTATATATCAATCCAGCGGATATTTTAAGTTATGAGGTGAATGAAAGTGGAAAAAATAAAGGATAGATTTAATTCTGAAAAAATTATTAAGAATTTACCAAAATATCTATTTGTCCTATTTTTATTATGGTTTATACTTGCCTTTTTAATTAATCCAGTAGTGACTCTCTTCACAGATACATTCACGGTGGATGGAGAATTAACTTTTACTGCTCTGAGCAAGATCCAAAAGTCAGATCGAGCCATTAAGTCAATCTGGAATTCATTCATCTTAGCATTCTCACTAATTGTAACTGTAAATATTGTAGGAACATTTTTAGTTCTAGTGACAGAATATTTTGAGGTGAAAGGGGAAAATATACTAAGAATAGCCTACATGTCAACACTTGTTTTTGCGGGAATCATTCTAAACAATGGTTACTTATATCTTTATGGATCAAATGGAATTCTAACAAAGACTTTATTGAAAATTATACCAAATTTAGATCCTTATTGGTTTCAAGGGTTTCCAGCAGTGTTGTTTGTCATGACTTTTGCGATTACGTCTAACCATATGATTTTTTTAAGAAATGCAATTAACCTGAATAATTCACACTTTTTCTAATAATGGTAACTAACGTTGTCCTAACAA
>CAYROB010000012.1:8330-13465 GCA_964425775.1 uncultured Carnobacteriaceae bacterium | reverse complement strand
AAAGCCGGAACCGGAATTCCTGCTTGGACAGACAAACCAACAACATCACGGACAGATTGCTGATAGTTCTTTGCAATTTCTGTAAAGTATTCATCTAATAATAAGTTAGACAATGTTGCATCCTTATTATAAGCTTCTGTAATGTCTTGTAAGAAACGTGCTCGAATAATACAACCCGCACGCCAGATCTTAGCAATCTCACCATAATCTAAATTCCAATCGTATTCTTCTGATGCCATTTTCATTTGTGAGAATCCTTGCGCATAACTCATTAATTTACTAAAGTACAAGGCTTGACGAAGTTCTTCAATCACTTCATCTTTATTTAAATTCAGCTCTTTCTGTTCAGGTTTTGCTAAAACTTCACTCGCTGCAACCCGCTCATCTTTTAATGCTGAAATATAGCGCGCAAAAACTGCTTCTGTAATTAATGGTAGTGGTGTACCGACATCAAGTGCACTTTGTGAAGTCCACTTACCTGTCCCTTTATTTCCAGCACGGTCTAAAATAACATCGACTAAATGCTTTCCAGTTTGTGGATCAATTTTTGTAAGAGCATCCGCTGTGATTTCAATGAGGAAACTATCCAATTCGCCTTCATTCCACTCTCTGAAAATCTCAGCAATTTCATCGTTTGATAATTCTAGTAACTCACGCATGATATGGTAACTTTCTGCAATTAACTGCATATCGCCATATTCAATTCCATTATGCACCATCTTGACATAGTGTCCCGCACCATTTGGTCCAATATAACTCACACATGCTTCGCCATCTGCTGGTGCTTTTGCAGCAATTTCTTCAAGAATTGGTGCGACTAAGTCGTATGCTTCTTTTTGTCCGCCTGGCATAATTGAAGGCCCTTTAAGTGCTCCCTCTTCTCCACCAGAAACTCCCGTACCAATAAAGTTAATTCCTGATTCTTCAAGTTCTTTACTACGACGGATTGTATCCTGATAGAAAGTATTTCCTCCATCAATCAGAATATCTCCTTCATCTAAAAATGGTAAAATCTCTTGGATAACTGCATCCGTTCCTGCACCCGCCTGAACCATTAAAATCATTTTACGCGGTTTTTCCAATGAATTAACAAAATCCTCTACTGTTTTTTGTAAATGAAGTTGTTTATCTGGATTCTCTGCGATAACTTCTTCTGCTCGCGAAGTCGTACGGTTATAAATTGAAACAGAATACCCTCTACTCTCAATATTTAATGCTAAGTTTTTGCCCATTACGGCCATACCAATGACACCTATTTGCTGCTTCTTCAAGATACTATCTCCTCTTTTTAATGATGTATTTATAATACCAAATAATAATGGAATATTAAAAAAAATCGTATTTTTCTTGACATCTATTTATTCCTAACATACAATCCTACTATAGAAGATGAAAAGAAAGGTGATAAATTTGTCTAAAGAAAAAATATCTAAAGCCGTTATTATCCTGGCTGTCCTTGCAATGCTACTGCCAGCTTTTTCTGTTGTATTCAGTCTCCTTTAATTTTTTTAAAAGCGTAAGATTATATTTTACTAATCACTCTATTTCCCGAGTAGTTTTAGTTGAATGTAATCTTGCGCTTTTTATTTAAGCTTCTACATTTTTCCGTAGTTCTTTTGCGGCCTCCAAAGCGGCTTCAGTCAATTCACTCCCGGATAACATCCGTGCAATTTCTTCAACCCTTTCATTCTCTGGTAGAAGTACTGCATTTGTCCTTGTTCGCTCATCTAATATTTCTTTTCGTACATACAGGTGATTATCTGCCCGCGCTGCCACTTGCGGTAAATGTGTAATACATAATACCTGCGAATGAACAGCAATCGAGTATATTTTTTCGGCTATTGCTTGGGCGACACGACCACTTACCCCTGTATCAATTTCATCAAAGATGATACTGGTGACGCCTTGTGCTTTTGTAAAAATGGTCTTCATCGCTAACATCATTCGTGAAAGCTCCCCACCCGATGCTATTCTTGTCAAAGGTTTTCGAGGTTCGCCCGGATTCGTTGAAATATAAAATTCAATTTGATCTAAGCCATTTGCATGAGCGTCTGCAATTGCAAGCTCTTCAATTTCTTTTTCAAACCGTACAAGGAAATCTACTTTATTCATATACAATTCTTTTAACTGTTCGTGGATTCCCTCTTCTAAAGTCACCGCAACTTCTCTTCTTTTCGTTGATAGTGCCTTTCCTAAAGTTAACACTTCATCTTCTAAGCGCATAATTTTTTCTGATAATTCAGACTTTGATAATTCCTGATTATCAATCAAGGCTAATTCTTCTACCGCCTCGTCATAAAAATCTAAAATTTCAGCAATCGACTTTCCATACTTACGTTTTAATTGTTGGATGGTATTTAAACGACCGGCTATTTCATTCAACCGATTTTCATCAAATTCTTGGCGGTCTAATTCATTATAGATTTCACTCGCCAACTCTTGTAATTGATAAAAAAGGTCTGTCGTTGTCTGAGAGATGTCTTTCAAGTCTCGATCTAAATCTTCTACCCCACCCATTTCATCCATCGCTCTACCTAGTAATTCCAAGGCCCCTGGTTCATTTTCTTGAATGACTTGATAGCTAATTGTTAAGGCTTCGGTAATATTTTGGTAATTGGCTAAACGCCTTTCCTCTTCTTCCAACTCTTTTTCCTCACCGATTGTTAAGTTGGCTTGGCCAATTTCCTCTGTTTGAAATTTTAAGATGTCTATTTTTTGAGCTAACTCCTGTTCACGATCTTGCCAGTCATCAAATTGTTTTTTCGTTGAACGATACTCCTCAAATACTTTTTGATAGTCTGTCTGCAATTTTTCAATTGCTTCATAATCAAAATAATCTAATAAATGCATGTGATTTTCACTGTGCATCAATTCTTGATGTTCATTTTGTCCATGAATATCAATTAAAAAGGCGGCGATTCTTTTTAAGATCGCAATTGTTACAACGGAGCCATTGACTCGACAAATGCTTCGTCCATTTTGATAAATCTCTCTTTGAATAATAATTAACTCTTTATCAAAATCAATTTCTGCTTCTTCAAATAAAGCTGCTAACTCCTTAGCCTTTGGTGTTTCAAAGAGTCCCTCAAGCGTACATTTATTCGTACCATGACGTACAAAATCTGCTGACCCCCTACCGCCAGCCAACAAACCGACGGCATCAATAATAATTGATTTCCCTGCACCTGTTTCACCTGTTAGAACAGTCATCCCACGTCGGAAATCTAGTGAAATATCTTCGATAATCGCAAAATTATGAATATGCAATTCAAGTAGCAAATAATCCCTCCTCACAAAATAAGTATAAAAGCTTAAACTTTTATTCTGTTAATTCCTTTAATGCTTTCTCAATTAATTCCTCTGAAGGAACTACTGCTGAACCATCCTTAACAAAGTAAGATAAAAATTCAATGTTTCCTTTAGTTCCCGTAATTGGTGAGAGGGTTAAATCTCTTAAAGTAAAAGATTCCTCTTGAGCGATCCGAACAACTTTCTCTAAAACACTCGCGTAAACAGCTGGATCTTTTATAATTCCTCCTTCACCAACTTCTTCTCTTCTTGCTTCAAATTGAGGTTTGATGAGCGCAATTACTTCTCCTTCTTCTTCTAAAATAGGGTGTAAAGCAGGAAAAATGAGCCCTAGGGAAATAAAAGAAACATCTATTGTTGCAAGATTAGGGCGACCTTTTGTAAAATCTTCCGGTACACTATGCCGAAAGTTGGTTTGCTCCATGACAATGACTCGTTCATTTGTTCGCAGTTCCCATGCCAATTGATTTGTGCCTACATCCAATGCATAAACTTTCGCCGCCCCATTTTTAAGCGATACATCGGTAAAGCCACCAGTAGAAGCGCCAATATCTAAGACTATTTTATCGGTTAAATCAATTTCAAAACTAGCGAGTGCTTTTTCTAGCTTAAAACCACCACGGCTGACATATTTTTTCTCCAGCCCTTTTATATATAACTGAGTGTTTGGCTTTAATCTTTCTCCTGCTGTTAATATTTTCATTTCCTTTATTGTGAAAACTTTTCCTGACATAATAAAAGCCATAGCTTCTGCCTTGGTATCAACTAAGCCTTGCTCAACTAATAATTCGTCTGCTCGTTTATTTTTCACTTACTTATACTCCTCAAGTGTTAATTGATCTAAAAAACTCAATAACAAATCTGATTTAAAATTCGAATCCTCTTTTTCAATTGAGCAAATGGCACTTTTCGCTTCCGTCAAGCGATCTTCCAAGGCTGAAAAAGCTCCTTCAAGACCTAATATTGAGGGATAGGTACTTTTTCCTAAAGCTGAATCGGACAAGACTGCTTTTCCTAATTCTTTTTCTGAACCTACTCGATCCAAAATATCATCACGAATCTGGTATGCTATCCCAACTTCCCTAGCATATGTTTCTAGTTTTTCTAATATTTCTGGGTTTTTCCCAGCAATAATTCCACCAGAAAGAACAGCCATTTTGATTAGTTCGCCTGTTTTACGGTCGTGAATACTTTCAATCTCAGCAAGTTCCAAATCGGACTCTTCACCTTCAATATCTGCCTGTTGCCCACCGACCATTCCTCTATAACCCGCAGTCTCAGCGAGTAGTTTGGACAGGGCTAGTTTAGTTTTAGCAGGCAAGTTTCCTTCTGTGATGACTTCGAAAGCGAGTGTGAGTAATGCGTCGCCGGCTAAGATGGCTGTTGCCTCGTCAAACTGAATGTGATTCGTTGGCTTACCTCTCCTTAACTCATCGTCATCCATTGCTGGTAAATCATCATGAATTAATGAGTAAGTATGAATCATCTCTAATGCCGATGCCGCCGGATAACCTAATGCCACTTCTTCTCCAAATGATTTCAACACTGCTAAAAGCAGTAATGGTCGTAATCTTTTTCCTTTCGCATCCAAGGAATAAATCATTGAGTCTTCTAATGCCGTTTCACTTTCTTCTTGAATATGGCTTAGTAAATTTTCTTCTAGGTCTGATAAATGTTTTTCGCTAAATTCTTTAAAATGCATCTTTTCCTCTTCCCCACTCATCATTTATTCGTCTTGTTCAAAAATCTCTTCGCTACCGTCTTCCGTTACTATTTTAGCTAATGTATCTTCTGTCGCTATTTGCTGTTGCGGAACAAACTTCTTG
>CAYROB010000012.1:5106-8320 GCA_964425775.1 uncultured Carnobacteriaceae bacterium | reverse complement strand
CACCACTTTAGCCAGCGTTTGTTCTGCTTCTTGTAAAGTTTTCTTTAATTCTCGACTCAGTGTAATTCCTTCTTGAAATTTATCTAACGCTTCTTCCAAAGGAATATCCCCTTGTTCTAATTTATCCACAATTTCTTCTAATTCTTTTAATGATTCATCAAACTGCTTCTCTTTTTTAGTCATTTCTTTGCTCCTTTTTCTCATGAATTTTTTCAACAATCGTCTCTAATTGACCATCAGCTATTTCAATCGCTAGCCGATCTCCGATTTTCAACTCACCCACTGAGCGAACAACTTTTTCATCTTTTTGGACAATCGAATACCCTCGAGCAAATATTTTCAAGGGTGATAAATGTTCGAGTCCTTGAAGTAATTGATCCACTTGATAGTGTCGCTCTTTCAAATAACTTTGCATGGTGTGTGCTAGTTGTCTATTTAAATGGTCTACCGCTGTTTGCTGTTCTTTGATTTGTTGAAGGATCGGATAGGATGTTAATCGTTGCGCCAACAAAGTCAATGCTTGCTTGTTTTCTCTTAAATAAGAATCCATCGATGTGAGCAATTGGCTTTCTAACTGGTCAATATTTTGTACATACCCATCATAAAGTCTTTCAGGCTGTCTAAAAATGACTGAATTTGAAACTTGAGCAAGTTGCTTGGATAAAAATTTAATTTGCGCTTGAAATGCTCGAATCATTCTTTGCTCATAATTTTCAATCGCTAAAATCTCATCCGCTAATACTGGGACAGCTAGTTCTGCTGCTGCTGTTGGTGTAGCTGCTCTTAAATCAGCTACTAAATCAGTTAAGGTCGTGTCTGTCTCGTGCCCAATCGAGGAAATAATTGGGGTGTTTGCTTCAGCTATTGCACGTACTACTTTCTCTTCATTAAATGAAAATAAATCTTCAAAAGATCCACCGCCACGCGCAATAATTAATGTATCAAAATCACCTTTCACTTCAGCCAATTCAATATTTTTCACAATAGAATCCGCTGACCTTTCCCCTTGAACTTGCGTTGGAAACAGTACAATCTCAGCAATTGGATAGCGTCTTTTCACGGTTGTTAAAATATCTTGGATAACTGCCCCAGATGGACTTGTGATGACACCAATTCGCTTTGGATATTTGGGTATTTCTTTTTTCAATTCCGGTTCAAACAAACCCTCTTTTGTTAATTTCTCTTTTGTCTGCTCATAAGCCAGAAACAGTGCTCCAATCCCATCGGGCTGCATCGTATCAATTATTAGCTGATAATTCCCACCACGTTCATAAACGGACACCCGTCCTGAAACCATTACACTCATGCCCTCTTCAAGTTCGAACTTTATTTTACGTGCATTCCCAGCAAACAAGACCGTTGATATAATTGCATTTTCATCTTTTATATTAAAATATTGATGCATTCCTCTTCGACGTGAATTATAGTTGGATATCTCACCTTTTAAATAGACTCGCTCCAAATATGGATCGTATTCAAATTTCCGTGCAATATATTTTGTTAACTCTGATACTGTTAGATATTGTTCCACATATTCTGCCCCCATTTTGTTTCTCTTTATTCATTTTTTCATTGGTAAAGAGTCTGTAAATGAAAAAAGAAGCCCCTTTAGGCTTCTTTTGCATCCAAAATTCCTTGAAGCACTCCGTTAACAAATTTACTTGCATTTTCATTATTAAAGGATTTTGTCATTTCAATTGCTTCATTCATGACAATACTTGGATCAATTTCTTCATGGAAATACAATTCATACGCGGCAATCCGCAATATCAATAAATTTGTTAATTCTATTCGCTGAAGTGTCCAATTTTTTAATGTCTTTTCAATTTCTTCATCTAAGAATTTCTCTTGTTCTTTTACACCTTCGACCAAATCTCTTAAATACTCAAGACTATCGGTGGCTAGCTGATCGCTAGGATTCTCGACTGGAAGATTAGCTTTTAATCCTTCTAATAAATCAAATTCTTCTTCATCTTCTATTTCTAATGAGTGAGTAATTGCAAATTTTATTGCTTCTTCACTGCTTATTTTATAGTTATTAGCTAATTGAAATAAGGCTTGAAAAGCTTTTATACGTACTGCACGTCTGACTGTTATCAAGTTATCTCTTCCCCTAATTCTAAATCGCTAGCTGTTAAAACATCAATAGCCGCGGTCTCTTTTGGTATTATCCCAACAATGTGCACATGAACTTCATCAATTTCAATTTCAGTCATGTGGTAGATTTGTTCTTTTACATTTTCTTGAATTTCCACTGCAACTTTAGGTACATTTACCCCATAATCAAAATAGCAATAGATATCAATTTCTGTACCAAATTCATCTACTGTTAAAGATACACCTTTGGTATGATCTTTTCCACCAAAAATTGAACGAATATCGCTTGTTAAATCTTTGCGCATTCCATAGACACCGTCTACTTCAAGTACTGCAAAACTAACAATCACTTCGAGAACTTCTGCGGAAACTTTAATTTCTCCTAATGGATTATGTTTTCCTGAAGTTTCAATCATTTTACTCCTCCTTTAAAATTATACTCGTGAACTATAAGATCCGTCTTCTGTATTTACTTCTAGTAAGTCTCCGACGTTAACAAATAAAGGAACCGTAATTACTGCGCCTGTTTCTAGCGTAGCTGGTTTTGAACCTCCACTTTGAGTGTCGCCACGGATTCCAGGTTCTGTTGCTACAACTTCCAGTTCAACTTTTGGTGGAAGTTCTAAACCAATCACTTCACCTTCATAAGTGATCAGATCAATTTCCATATTATCTTTCAAGAATTTTAATTCCTCTTCTATTTGAGCAGTCGGTACACCCACTTGCTCATAGGTTGAAACATCCATAAATATATGCATGCCATCATCTTCATATAAATATTGCATTTTGTTCTTTTCAATACGGGCCGTCTGAACTTTTTCAGATGCACGGAAAGTTACTTCTTGATTTGCTCCTGTCCGCAAGTTTCGTAATTTCGAACGAACAAAGGCTTGTCCTCTCCCTGGATTCACATGTTCAAACTCCACTATTTGCCAGATGTTATCATTATAAATAATTGTTTGGCCTCTTTTAAATTCATTTGATGAGATCATTTAATCACCTTTCAATCTTTCTTTATTTAAGCATATTTTACCATAAATTCTCTTTTTATTCTTAATGACGTGAATTTTTATAGAATGATTAATTCTTTAGACGTTTTCATTAAGTTCTCATTGCC
>CAYROB010000012.1:0-5096 GCA_964425775.1 uncultured Carnobacteriaceae bacterium | reverse complement strand
TCTTCTTTAATAATTAAATCGTCTTCAATTCGAACGCCACCAAGTCCTGGAATATAAATTCCTGGCTCATTTGTGATAATGTTATTTTCAACCAGTGGTTCGCTGTTTCGATAGCTAATGCTTGGTCCTTCATGAACTTCTAAACCAATTCCATGACCGGTTGTGTGCCCAAATTCCGCACCATAGCCATTTTCGGTGATGTGATCGCGCGCAATGGCATCCAATTCTGCTCCGGTTATACCAACTTTAGCAGCTTCAGCAACCTTTTCATTGGCTTGACGAACGATTTCGTATATTTTTTTCATTTCTTCTCCAGGGTCACCAACAGCAAATGTTCTTGTCATGTCCGATACGTACCCATTATAGAGACAACCAAAGTCGATTGTTACCATATCGCCCGCTTCAATTTTCTTGTCACTCGCTACTCCATGAGGCATGGCTGAACGATATCCACTGGCAACGATTGTATCAAAGGAAACACCTGTTGCCCCTAGTTTACGCATGTAAAAATCAAGTTTATTGGCTACTTCAATCTCGGTGACACCTACTTTTACAAAACCTAATATGTAATCATAGGCTTTTTCAGTAATTTCTACAGCCTTGCGAATAATGGCAATTTCTTCTTCAGATTTAACTTCGCGTATTTTTTCAACAATTCCTGAAGTGGCAACTAATTCAGCTTTTATAAGTTCTTCTAATTGTTTATATATTGCATAACTAATATCTGTTTCCTCAAAACCTAATTTCTTAATTTGATCTTCTTCAACTAATCTAGCAACTTCTTTATAAATTAAGCCTTCATTTTTAACAATCTCAAAACCAACTGCTTCATCCGCTGCTTGTTCTGTATATCTAAAATCAGTCACAAAATAGGCTTTATCTTCTGTAATTAACGCTAATCCTGTCGAGCCAGTGAAATTTGTTAAATAGCGTACATTATATAGATTCGTTACTAAAAGAGCATCGACCCCATTATTTTTCAATTGTTCTCTAACTTTGTTTACTCGTTCCATCTTAAACACCTTCCTAATCTAAACTCTCAATAGAGTTACATACTGTTTTACATTATAGCAAATAATGCCACACAAATATAGTTTTACTCGCTTTAATTTAAGATGCTTTCTGATTTTAATTTTTTAAGAAACAAAAAATTAACCTCTAAATGATTTAGAAGTTAATTTAATGCTCTATTTCTTCTTGCGGTATCAATCCATCTTCTGAAGTGTCATCTATTTTTCCTTCTTCACTTTCTTGACCTTCGCTCTCCGATTCTTCAATTTCTATTTTTCTGCGAAACTCAATTCCATTTTCTTGAATAATTATGGCTTCGTATTCACTAGTTGTTTTTCTTATTACTCTTATTTTTCCAGCAGAACTTGATATATCCACTTGCTCTGGCAGTTCATAATTATTTTCTGTAATATAATCGTTCAATATTCTTTCACTCATATTTAGTGCTGTTTCCGCCTGATAGGCTGATGATAGCTGGTTTAATTGAATGATATAACTAGTTGATATGCTAATTATGCTCTGTAAAACAAGTCCACTTAATACCAATAGCAAAAGGGTTGATAACATTAAATAACCTTGTTCGGATTGAAATCTGGGTAAAACTTTACAGATTCGCTTTCTTTTTTCCAACTTTCTATCCAAATCCTTCCACTATATTCTTCATTGTTTCGAAATATAAAATGTAATTGTAACCAGCCCCCTGTGACCTCTAAAGAAAATCTCTTAATGTCAGTCAACAATATATTATGTCCATTATTCTTGCTTCGATAAAAACTTCGATAGCCCGACTCATTTCGGCCATACTTTGTCTCCATATTTCCTGCATTTTTTTCTTTGACAACCAGCGTATACGGTGTACTGTTAACTAATTCAGTATCTTCTAAGTATCTTTCTAATTGTTTTAAAAATAGATGCCACTCAATTTGACGACTCCCTTTTACTTTTGATTTTACAGACAGATTAGTCTGTGCATCCGCGATAATTAGCTCATTTATCTTTTTTAACTGCTGAATACTCGTGCATAAAAAAAGTAAAATCACAGAAGAAAGCATTACTGCTAGTAAAGCTTCAAAAAGTGTAAAGCCTGACTCATTATTTTTTAAAGACACTCTCATATATAACTACCTCTGTTCCAGTATCATTTACTCGAATATAATTCGGGTCGATATCAATACTATACTTCTCATTTACCTTGTGCCCTGATTGCTCATTATTTAGAATGATCGAACTTTCATATAAAACTCTATTCTCTTCAACTAATAGCTTTGCTTCTCGATAGGTCGCAAGCCAATTTACTGCCAGTGGATATAATATAAGTATCACAGCCATTAAAATGATTAAAGTGACTAAACTTTCCATCAGCAGATAACCCGCTTCTTTACGACCTAACTTTTTGTATTTCAAAGCGTCCACTTCCTAACCAAAATACTACTTTATACAAGCCATTGCTCGTGTGAATATAGGTGGTCCAACCATTTATTGAAGCGATGTTTCCAGTCCATCCGTTAAATTCCACTCGTCCATAATCATCCCCATAAAATTCATAGACTCCTTCTTGCAAATGCATTTCTCTATACATTGGATGAGTTGATCCTAGACTACTTTTATCTTCTCTAAATCGAATTAAATTCTCTCGTGGTACAAATTCAACAACCATCTGATGCCCTGTCAGAATCGCATAATTTTGCATCAAGGTGATATTCGAACTCAATTCTCTAAAAAACAAATCAATTTGCATAGTTTCAGTAACTTTTTCAAGTGAAAGGAGTGGCAATAACATCAATAGGGAAGCTATTAATAAAGTTATCAGTGTTTCAATCAGCGTAAAACCTGCTTCAGTGTTTCTTTTCATCATGGATCCTTTGGTGTATCTACTGCATCTTTAGTTGCTGTCTTATACGCCTCTAATTGTTTGTCATTTATGTACCCTGCCTTCAAAAGTGCATCAAGTTCCGGCTTCTTGCCTGTATCCATTTGATAAATAACCTTTTGGGAATCGACTGTTTGAATCACACCCTCATTCGTTGTTTTTTTCACTGTATCTTGAACGCCACCTATATTCGTCATAACTAATAGCAATAATAGCGAAACAATCATTATAACTATGAGCATTTCGATTAAAGTGAAGCCATTTTCTTCTCTTAATTTTTCCAACTGTTTCTTCATTAAATTCCCTCCATTAGTGTAAATATTGGCAACATCATCGCTGCATAGATTGCGATAATCATTAGGGCTATAAAAATAAAGATGATCGGCTGTAACTTTCCAAGTAATTTTTCGATACGATCGACTAATTCTATTTCACAATAAGATGAATAGGTTAGCATTTCTGTACTTAATTGACCCAGGTTCTCCCCATGGCTAATCACAAGCATCGCTTCTTCTTTGAAAAAAGGAAGATCTTCTAGAGCTTCTTTAATCGATTTTCCTTGTGACATTTTCTGCGTCAATATCGCTCCTGTTTCCTGAAGTATTTGTGAGGCATCTTCACTCGACATAATAAATACCAGTTCCTGAAAACTAACGCCATTTCGCAACAATTGCCCCCATTCTAAAAAAAGAAAGTGTGTCCAATAATCTTTGAAATATGTATGAAGAATTGGCCATTTCATAAAATAAGTAATTCTTTCAATTGCTGATAAATTCTCTAACTTTTTGCTTAAGCCAAGTATTCCCAAACAAACGGATACAATACTTATTAATATTATCTGCGGTGAGTAGTAGATGAATTGAACTAAATAACTCGAATAAATATCTGTCTCCACTGTATTAGCTGAAAACAAGGTAGCCATTGTTGGTAAAATTAAAAAACGCATCGCCATTAACATGCCTAATAAAAAAACAAGCAAAATCAGAGGATAAGTAAGTAATGAGCGTATTTTTTTCTTCATTTCTTCCTGCTCAAGTAATTGTTCCCCACAACGACGAATTGTCTTTCCGTAATCTCCATAACGGGAAGCTAAATAGATTTGCGAGCATATTTTACTGGAGAATCCAATTTTGCCAAGCTCTTCATGAAAGGTGCTCCCTCTCAGTAAGCCGTCTTGAATATTCTTGATCCAAGATTTAACCAGCTCTTTTTCGAACTTCTCAATAAATTTCAAAGTGTTCTTTATTGAATACCCTTCACTAATTAAATCACCGACTCTTTTCAAAAATAATCCTTTTTCTTTTTCTAAACTAGGGGATATAATATTGATTGTGGGTATCTTCTGAAATATATCCATAAGCATATACCTTCTTTAATAAATGATTAAAATTTCGGTCACGGTTCAATGTTGAATCATATAAGTCTTCTGATTTTAACCGCTGAATCTTTTCGCTATCCAATAAGTCATATAGTGCTGCGCGTTTTCGACTCGGTTCATAAAAATTACAGGCCGAGTGGCAACTTCCTTCACAAAACGGACAAAAAATAGGGAGTAATTTTTGAAAGACAATACCAATCAATGTTTGCTTCAACAAATCAAATGAGATGCCTAACTCAAGCATGCGTGTAATCACCCCTTCAGCATTTCGCGCATGCACCGTTGCTAAAATTAAATGCCCAGTTAGTGCAGCTCGAATAGCCATTCGGGCCGTTTCTTCATCACGAATTTCACCTACAACAATTAAGTCCGGATGATGCCGTAAACTGGCTTTCAATGATTCTTCATAACTTCCACCCGCTTGTTCATTGACTTGAATTTGAAAAAAACGTTCTTCTTCAATTTCCACTGGATCTTCAATTGTAATGACTTGTAATTCTGATTGATTAATTCTTTCGCGTATTAATTGATACATCGTTGTTGTTTTCCCCGAGTTAACAGGTCCTGAAAATAAGATTAAGCCACTTTTAAATTGATTCAATATTTTAATTTCATTTAATTCTTCGAATAAAAAAGTACTTTTCTCAAGCAATATTTCTTCTTGACTTTCAAGGAGACGAATAACCATTGATTCTTTCCCATGATAATTTGTGATCACTGATATTCTAAGATCCTGTTCATGTTGATCTGCTAGCGGATAGACTAAGCCCCCTCCTTGTGGTGCTCGCCTTTCGCCAACATTCATATCTGCTAAATATTTTAAGTATTGAATTAAAC
>CAYROB010000011.1:0-13487 GCA_964425775.1 uncultured Carnobacteriaceae bacterium | reverse complement strand
CAATTAGCAGCATAATATTTAAATAATTAACTCCAACTTTTGGGTAGCACTACACTCTTCTAATATTGAATGAGTTTCAGTATCTAAATTTAAATATATTCAATTATTAAAATTCTGCATTATGATAAACGTCGTTTACATCGTCATCATCTTCAAGAACTTCAACTAATTTATTAAACTGTTCCAGCGCATCACCTTCAAGAGATACTTGCATGGTTGGAACCATTGTTAATTCTGATTGGATTAACTCGAATTCTTTTTCAAGTTCATCACGTACTGCTGCAAAATCTGAGCGTTCCGTATATACTTCAAACACTTCATCGGATGTAACTAAATCCTCTGCTCCTGCTTCAAGAACAGCCATTAGCATCGTATCTTCGTCAACATCTAAATCTTCTCGTCCGATGACAATGTGCCCTTTACGCTCAAACATGTAGTTGACGGAACCTTTTTCGCCTAATGTTCCACCGTTTTTTGTAAAGGCTGTTCGTACACTTGTACTGGTTCGGTTAGTGTTATCTGTTAGCGTTTCAACCAAGATGGCAACACCACCTGGACCATAACCTTCATAAATAATTTCATTATAGTTTGCACTTGCGCTTGGGTCAGTTGCTCGTTTAATTGCCCGCTCAACGTTATCATTTGGCATATTATTTGCTTTAGCATTATCCATTGCTAAGCGTAAGGCTGGGTTTATTTCCGGATCCCCGCCGCCATCTTTTGCTGCCTGATAAATTTCTTTAACTAATCGCTGAAACAATTTCCCGCGCTTTTTATCTTGAGCGCCTTTGCGATCTTTAATGTTACTCCATTTTGAATGACCTGCCATTATTTCACTTCCTTATATTTAATTTCCTTGTATTTAACAGTCCTATTATAACAAACTTTACGTTCTTTTTGAACACTTATTAAATGAAGTGCAAGGTTTTAAACTCTACGGATGTTTTTCTTCGTACTCTTCTTTTAAGTTTACCCGATAGTTATTCATACTTTTATGAAATATCTCTTGTGTTGTAGGTGGTGTATAGGTAATCGCATTTGCTCCAGCTTCAATGGTTTCTAGTATACTCTCATCTTTACGGCCACCAGTCGCAATAATCGGTATATCTGGATATAGTTCTCGATAGTAGCGAACGATTTCTGCTGTCTTATGTGCACCGCTAATATTTAAGATAGAAACACCCGCTTCAATGTATTCATCAAGTTCCTGGTAATCAGAAATTACCGTATAAATAATGGGTAAATCAATCGCCTCATAAACCGCACGAACCGTATAGACATCAACGGCAGAATTTAGCACTACGCCCATGCAACCATACGCATCGGCAAATCTGGCGATATCCGCCGAACGAGTTCCTTGCGTAATTCCACCACCGACTCCGGCAGCGACCGGTGCTTGAGCAACATCATTGATTGCTCGAATGATCGATGGGTGTGGTGTATATGGATACACTGCTAACACTGCATCTGCATCGCTATACATAATCGTTGCTACATCTGACGAAAACAAAAACGATTTATATCTACGCCCATTAATAATAATTCCACTAGCTCTTCGAATCACCTCTGGCGTGAAAATGAGATCTGTTCTGTATTTTGATTGAAAACCTGGTCTTTTTTTATCAAAAGGTTTCATATCGAAGCCTCCTTATCATTTCAATATTCTATTTATTTAATTATCTTTCTATAAACTAAAAACTTGGCCATGATAATACCTACAATCGCTCCAGCTGTATCCAGTAGAACATCAGCCATTAAGGCCGTTCGTCCTGGATTAAAACTCTGTCTCAACTCATCAAAAGAAGCATAGCCCATCGACAATAAAACAGCTAATATTATGGTTAACCACTCGTGTCGAACTCTTTTTCGTAAGCCTAAGAACCAGAAAAACCCAATCACAAAATAACTAAAGAAATGAGCACCTTTACGAATAAAAAATTCGATGAAGTTAAAATAACCAATCCGCTCAATCGAAACCAGGTGATTTCCATAGGTAAATTCAAATGATGACAGAACTTTTTTAAAGGGCATTCCACTCAGAATTACCTCTAAATTTGAAGTCAGACTCTGATCTTGATAGGTCATTGAAGAACTACCATATAAAATAAACATCATCACAAAGGGTATTGCTAAATATACATTATCTTTCCAGTCAATCTGTTGACGCATTTTATCCATCCTACTCTAGTATAAACATAATATGTGAATCTATTTTACCATTTTTATTAAGATTATTCGTTATTTAACTGCTTTTTCGGTAAAATATATTTATACAGAAAATAATAGAGAGGATAATGTATATGAAATATCGAGATACTTGGGATATGGATAGTGTTTTTCAAGGTGGAAGTGACTCACCAGCTTTTTATGAAAAAATTAATCAGCTCCAAGAAAAACTGAAACAATTTGACACTGCTGTAAGAGATTGGAGTGTAAATGAGGATGCACCTAATTTCGAGCAATTTGCAATTTTATTGACTGAGCGTGAAGTTTTAGAAAAAGGAATTGGGGAAGCACGTACCTTTATTTCTGGCTTGTCAGCAGCTGACATCAGTGATTCAAAAGCGCGTATCAATTTAAACTTAGTTTCGAATCTATCAAAAGATTTGAGTAACAGTCTCATTTTGTTACAAAAAAAGATCGCCGACATTCCAGATAGTGACTTTGAAAAATTATTAGAGAAAGAGTCTTTTAAAACGAGCGCTTTTCCACTAACTGAAATTAGAAAGAAAGCCTTGAAATTATTATCGACTGAAGAAGAAGAATTACTAAATAACTTGTCGATTGATGGTTTCCATGCTTGGAATAATATGTATAGCGAACTAGTCGCTAGCGTGAAAGTTCCTTTTGAAGAAGATGGCGAAGTTAATTATTATTCTGCTGGACAGGCTGAAAATAAAATGACTGCTGAACCGGACTATGAAAAACGCCAAGCAATGTTAGCTAGCTGGGAAAAGACATGGAATGAGAAAGCAGAACTCTTTGCGACAACATTAAACCATTTGGCAGGTTTCCGCTTGGCAGATTATAAAGCCCATGGAATTGATGACTTCATGACCCAACCACTTGAATACAATCGTATGGAAGCAAAAACTTTAGATACGATGTGGGAAACTATTTCCGAAAACAAAGAAAAAATCGTTGAATATTTTGAGCGTAAAGCGAAATTATTCGGTGTTGAAAAGTTAAGCTGGATGGACGTCACTGCTTCTGTGAATCTTGGCGATTATGAAGAACAAGAATATTCATTCAATGAAGCAGCTGACTTTATCTTGGAGAACTTCAGTATTGCTAACCCCAAAATGGCTGAACTTTCTGAACGCGCCTTTAAAGAAAGTTGGATTGAAGCAGAAGATCGTCCTGGAAAAAGACCAGGTGGTTATTGTGCAAACTTGCCTGAATCTGAACAGTCAAGAATCTTTATGACCTTTTCAGGTAGTGCGGATAATGTGGCTACTTTAGCACATGAATTGGGCCATGCTTTCCACAGTTCTGTTTTACGGGATTTACCAAATTTAAATCAGAAATATGCCATGAACGTTGCAGAAACAGCTTCAACTTTCGCTGAATTAGTTGTTTCAGATGCAACCATTGAAAATGCCAATTCTGTCGAAGAAAAAATTAGTTTACTTGATCAAAAGATTGCTAGAAATGCCATCATGATGATGAACATTCATGCGCGTTATATCTTTGAAAAGAGTTTTTATGAAGAACGTCTAGAGGGCATTGTTTCGGCTGAAAGACTTTCTGAATTGATGGTAAAAGCTCAAAAAGAAGCCTACGTTGATGCTTTAGAAACTTACCACCCAATGTTTTGGGCAGCTAAATTGCATTTCTACAGTACTGGAGTATCTTTCTATAATTTCCCTTATACTTTTGGAAACTTCTTTAGCTTAGGTATTTATGCACGTGCATTGGAATCTGGCGATTCTTTCGAAGAAGATTACATTGCTTTATTAAGAGACACTGCAGTGATGTCAACGGAAGATTTAGCAGCCAAACACTTAGATGTTGATTTAAGAAAAGCAGATTTCTGGCAACAAGCCATGGACTTAGTTCATGAAGATGTTGATCAATTCTTAGAATTAACAAAAAACTATATTTAAATCTTTTTAAAACAAAAAATCTTCTTGTTAGATGGTTGAGCTATCTAACAAGAAGATTTTATTTTATTATTTTTTAATAACGACCGTAACCAATAACTAAATTACTCCAGTATCCAGAAGTTAAGCTTTCCTCTTTAACTCCAGTACTTGTCTGTGATCCTATAAAACGACCTCCACCTAGATAAATTCCAACATGGGTAACTGAACTTCGACCAAAGAATACTAAATCTCCTGGTTGAGGATTTGTTATCTTAGCAGATGCCGCATATTGTCCACCAGATGTTCTGGGAATACTCTTTCCAACTTGACTAAATACATGACGCGTATAACCCGAACAGTCAAATGCACTTGTAGTTGTCCCACCATATAAATACGGTGTTCCTAAATATTGTCTGGCTACAGAAAGTACATTGCCTGATGGTTCAGGAACTGGTTTGGGTGCCGGTGCTGGCGCTGGCTTTGGTTTTGGTTTTTCTACTGGCGCTGGCGTCGGTGTTTGAACTGGAGCTGGTGCTGGTTCAGGTTCGGGACGTGCCGCTACTGTTGGCGGCTGAGCCGGTGCCGGTGTTGATTGATTATTATTTGAATTAGTGCTTGTCTGACTTGAACTATTTCCGTTAGTAGTTGGCGCACTTGCTACACTTGATGATGCAGGTCGTGTGCTACTTTCAGGTTCTTCATTCAACGAACTAGGCTCTGTTGCTGCTTGACGTTCTGCCTCAGCTTCTTCAACAGCAATACGTATTTCTTCACGTTGCTTTTGCAGTTCATCAGCACGTTGCAGCGCATCATTACGTTGCGCAATCAACTCATCTCTTTCACTTCCTATTGTCGACTGTTCTATTTTTAATTGAGCAACTAGCGCTTCTTGAGAGATTTTCTGTGACTCTAAGTCGGCAGAAGTCTTCTCTAAATTTTCAGCGATTGCATTTTGTTGCAGTATTTTTCGCTCGGTTTCTTCTGTTTTTTCAATCACAGCTTTTTGATCTTTTAGCTGATCTTCAAGCATTTTATTATTTGTATCCACAACTTTAGAGACAATATCAATACGCGCAAGGATATCTGTTAAGGATTCTGCATTCAATATAAAATCAATACTTGTGGTTGACGTACCATTTACCTGAATTTTTCGAGCTTGCTCTTCTAACTTATCGGCTCGACTCGCAATGTTTTCCTCTAAGATAACAATTTCTTCTTGCAACGCTTCCATTTCTTGATGTGCAGTGTTCAATTCAACTATCGCATCCTCTAAGAACTGTTCATTTTTCTGGATATCTTTAGCCAAATTGTTTAATGCCGTTTGAGTGTCGGTTACTTCATCTGTTAATTGACTCATTATATTGTCTAAACTCTTTGCAGCTTGCTCATGTTCTTCTGCCAACAGTTCAGCTTCTTCTACTTCTTCATCCGTTTGATCTGCCAAAACTGTTGGAACACTAGTCAAGGGACTTACTAAGAGTGTCATTGCTAATAGTCTTTTTAGTAGCTTCGTCTTCAAAGTCAAAACCTCCAGATTATGAATTCATCTTGAATTTCTAATTTCATCTCATTAAAGCTATTGTAGCAGTTAATTGTTATCAGTTTGTGTCATCAGCATTACAAACTTAATATTATTTGTAATATTAGAGTGATTCTTAAGGATCCCCATGAAAACTCATAGCGAATAAGATTTTCCTAATAATTCTTCTACTTTAAGTACAGTACATCCTTTGCTAATACAATCTCCGTTTGCTATAATTAACCTCGTTATATGGATAATTTTTCATATCTATTTTAGGAGGTTCCAAATGGATTTTGACTATAAAAACAAATATATATACTTTGATATGGGTAAAAAAATTGCGCATTACTTTGACACTTTTTTCCGTGTTATGAAAGCAACTTTTGGTTTACTTAGTATTTTTTTATTTGTGATTTTCGCTTTAGCTGGTGGTGCTGGCCTAGGCTATTTTGCTTCCCTAGTTGAAAACACACCTGTTTTAACACAACAAGAATTTGGTAAAAATATTTATAATTACAATCAAAAATCAACTCTTTATTATGCAAATGAAGCCATTATTAGTGACTTACGTGCTGATTTAATTCGAACACCCGTCACACTCGATGAAATATCTCCATTTGTTTTAAATGCGGTGATTGCTACCGAAGATGAAAATTTCTACGAGCACCAAGGAGTCGTTCCCAAAGCAATTGTCCGTGCTGCTGCCCAAGAATTAACAAATGCTGCATCCATTTCTGGTGGCTCCACAATCACCCAGCAATTAATCAAACAGCAAATTTTAACAAGTGAAGTTACTCACTCCCGAAAAGCAGTTGAAATGTTATACGCTACTGATTTAGAAAACAAATTTTCTAAAGATGATATATTACAAGCATATATGAACGTTTCACCATTTGGCCGGAACAGCTCTGGTCAAAATATCGCAGGAATAAAGGAAGCTGCTGAAGGTATTTTTGGTGTTTCGCCGCTTGATTTAACTTTACCACAAGCAGCTTTTTTAGCGGGACTCCCTAAAAGTCCAATTTCTTATAGCCCTTATACGCAATACGGTGAGTTAAAAGAGAATATGGAACCGGGCTTGTACAGACAAAAAGATGTCTTGTATCGTATGTTTAGAGAAGGATACCTAACAAAAAATGATTACGATATTGCAAGAAATTATGATATCACAGAGGATTTTCTAGTTGAGTCTGCCGATGAAGACAAAGATCCAGCAAGATCTTATGTATATGATCTAGTGGAACGGGAAGCCCGCCAAATTATTATGGAGCGGATGCTTGAAGTTGATGCAATCTCTGCCGAAGAGCTAGCAAATAATCCTGAACTAAAAGAAGAATATGAGCAAAAAGCGGATGCAGACATTCGTAATAATGGATACAAAGTATACAGCACCATCGATCCTGATGTTCATAATGCAATGGAAGAAAAAACTAAACAAACACAAGATGCATTCGGCGCTACACGAACAAGGAACTTTGAAAATGATAATGGGGAAACTGAGACCATTGAATATCCAGTTCAAGTCGGAGGTACCTTGATTGAGAATGCCACTGGACGAGTAATTGCATTTGTTGGTGGTAGAGACTATGGTACAAAAGAGTTTAACAATGCTTTTGACTCTCGAAGACAGACTGGTTCAGCAATTAAACCATTTATGACTTACGGACCAGCACTTGAAGAAAAGCTAATCACACCGGCCACCATTGTTCCGGATACTGAATTAATTGTACCGGATGGAAGCCAAACGCATAGCATCAGTAACTTTGGTCGAACAACTAACCAATGGCGTGATGCCAGACACTGGCTAGCCGTTTCTCAAAACATTCCTAATACTAAAATCTATATGGAAATGCTCAAACAAAATATTGATGTCTCTAAATATATACGCGCTTTAGGCATGGGGCCTGATGCAATTACCGACCAAGAATTCTATAATGCCTCGACTTCATTAGGAGGATACAGTGGCGGCCCTACGCCAACTGAATTGGCTGGAGCTTATGCGGCTATTGGAAATAAAGGTGTTTATAATGAACCGTATGTTATTGAGAGAATTCTCGATAAAAATGATGATGTCATTTATGAACATGAAGCAAACCCTGTTACCGTATGGTCTGAAGCAACGAACTTTATGCTTTATGACATTCTAAGAGATGTTTCAAATTTTGGAACAGCTCGCAGTGTAAACACTTATTTAAACTTTAATGTTGACTTAGCATCTAAAACTGGAACAACAAACAGCTTCCGCGATGTTTGGTATGCTGGTGTTACTCCGAAAATTTCTTATGTGTCATGGATGGGGTATGATGCACCTTCTAACTTAAATATTAATTTAACTCATTATGGTGGTCTTGATCCTTCAACACGAAATGTCCGAAATTGGTCAAATATGCTTAACACTGTATATAATGTTAAACCAGAATTAATTGGTTTATCTGAGCGAATGAGCCAACCTGATGATGGAAGTGTTGTCAGCAGTTCAGTTCTTGTGGAAACAGGAATGAAAGCTGGAGCTGTCCCGATTGCTAATGGTCGAACAGCGAATATTTCAGGAGCAACCAAGTCAGAGATTTTTGCTAGAGATAATGTTCCGGGAACAACTTCTTATAATTTCGCTATCGGTGCAAAACCCCAAGAATTACAGAATTTCTGGGGAAGTTATTTCTCTAGTCGTCAGGCAACCGAAGAGCCTGTAGATAAAGAGGAAACTGAGGAGACGTCGGACGAAGAGCCGGTGGAAGAAGATGAATCTGTTGAAGAAACGCCTGCAGAAGAACCTTCAGAACCTGAGGAGAATACAGACGAGAGTGAAGATTCAGATAATTAATTTTCAAGTCAAAAGAGAAACTACTCACTTCATTTCGAAGGGGTAGTTTCTCTTTTTTTATTGCGTTGATCCTTATTATATTTTACGTAAAAGCGATAGCATTACACTTTCAATTTATCATTTTAAATATTTTGCATATCACTTTTCTTAAATTTAATCATAATAAATATTGATATTCGGTTTAGATGAATTGATTTCATCGATGACTATTTTGTCATAAGGAAAATCTTTGATGCTCTTAGAAAATGCTTCGGCGGTACCATATACAAGCACGCCATAAGTCGCTACGCCATTTTCTTCGATATAATCGAGAGAATCCGCATAAAATGCTGTTTTATAGTCATTGTAATCAAAGATTTCAACAAATTCTTCTCGACCTTTTAACCAGCTGACTCTTGAAGTAAAATGTTTTTCATAAGCTTCTGGGAAAATATCTTCCGGTGCTCCAGATGCATCGATCCAAAGATCATCCAAGCTAAAGAGTGGATAGTTATCGGAATCTGGCTCCATGTTTGAACTGGGTTCAGCGTTGGTGTCTGGAACAAAGCCAATTAAATGCATGGGCTGACTGTCATTCCAGCGTTTCCCCGGTTCGACTGTTCGAATCCCCACCCATTTGAAATCAAGTTCTGGATAATCTTGAGTTAACTGATACAGCTCATCCATTGATAAATCTTCATCGAACGCAATGGTCATAGATAGATAAGATAATGCATTTAATTCGTTGATATACTCCTCGGTCTGCTGATTAATTTGCTGCTTTAATTGTTTCTGTATATCTTTTGATTCTTGACTTGCATCTGCTGGTAGTGGACTGTATATGTCACTAAAACCTTCCCGAACACTAAAGCGAGGGATACTATCAAAAACACCGCCGTAAAAATTCTGTGGCTGTCCTTTTTTGATATCGACTAAATGCATGGTGTCCTTTTGTGTAAACAAATCTTTGAGAAAATAGCCCGTTTGATAATTACCAAAACCTTTGGACTCTTGGATTGTAAATGAACTGTTCACATATCCTGGCATATTTAAACTGATGAGAGCATCCATATCAAAGTTGAAATCTGCTTCAGTAAAATCTTTTTCATCTGACTGCGTGACTTTGGTCGGGTCAAAGTAGAACTGATCAACAACAGCAGATAGGCCATGAAAGATGCCTAAATAAAGTAAGGCAGCGCCTAATATAGAAACAATGACAACTTTTCCCAATCGACGATTGACGACCTTGTTTATACTTTTCGTTTCAGATTCGGTGTTTAACGATTCATCTGCTAACTCATCATAAACCATAAACTCATCGGGCAACTCTTCTGCATAGTATTCCTCTATCGTCGCATATTTATCCAGTTCTTTTTGGACTTGCTCCTTTTCCTCTTTAGTGGCTGTCCCGTCTTTGTAACGCTTCATCAAGTCTCTAAAATTCATAATGATCCTCCTTTAATATTTTTCCTAGTTTTTTTCGTGCCCGATATAAAGTAGTTTTGGTATGCGTTTCTGACCGTCCAATTGTCTGAGAAATAGCCCGAATGCTCATATTCGCATAGTAGTAAAGATAAAGCACCTCGCGGTATACTTCAGGTTCTAAAGTCATCAAATGCCGGTACAAACGTTGATTACGGTCTTTTTCGATATAGTGTTTGGAAGGTTCTGCTAGCGACTGATTTGGTATAAATTTGCTGTATGTATCCAGTGTCAAAGATGCATGTTTTTTACGTGTTAAATCGATAAAATGATTTTTAAGTACCCTAAAAAGCCAATACTTGAAATGACCCTTTGCCTGATTCGATCCAATAAATGCTTTATAGAAAGTTTCACTGACCAAATCCTCTGCTAAAGTTTCATCACGGCAAAGACTCAAGGCGTATAAATATAATTCTTTATGATATTTTCGGTATGCTTCTTCCATGGCATCAGGCTTCATCATTACCCTCCTTTACTCTATATACGTTTGAAATAGAAATAGGTTACACTTAAAATTCATTTTGTATTGTATCTTTTTAGAATAGTCTCTTAGTCCACACATTAATTCAAAGAAATCATTTGTAAAAAAAAAACGCATTCCCTACTAAAGTAAAATTACACTTTAGTTTTGGGAGTGCGTTTTTGATTTTATTCACTAAATTGTCTTACTTAGTTGTACCTGCTTCTTTAATCTTATATGGTAAGTAAAGATGCAAGTCTCCTGCTTCTTCTTCATTCATTAACTTCGTTAACAAACGCATTGCAACCGCCCCTATATCATAAAGTGGTTGAGAAATGGTTGTCAATCTAGGTCTCGAAATTTTATTAAGCGGTGAATTATTTAGCGTAATCATTTCAAAATCTGCTGGAACATTTATTCCACGTTCGAATAATTTGTTCAACAAGAAGATTGCTAGGCGGTCATCTTCAATAACAGCCGCTGTGATCTCCTCGTTTATTATTTGATCAACTACTTCTGTCGGATCAAACTCTTCAATATTTTCACATGGTCTAAATACAAAGTTTCCATTATTTGATAAATTAGCTTCTTCTTGGGCTTCTTTATATCCTTTGGTAGTCAACGCATGTTTCGCTGAAACTATATCAAGCCCGATTAAAGCTATATTCTTATGGCTTTTATCAATTAAAAACTTCGCTGCATCCTTTGTCGCTTGCTGATAGTCAATTGCGATTGTTGGTAATTCGTCCTCTTCATCCAACGTACCTGCCAACACAACTGGTGTATCCGTTAGCTTAATTTCTTTCCTGACTTCATCTTTTAACTTATTCCCCATAAAAATAATACCGTCTACCTGTTGTGCCAAGACCGTATTCAAAACTCTTATTTCTTTTTCTGTGTCGCCATCTGAAGTTGCTAGTATAATGTTATAATTATACATTGTTGCGATATCATCAATACCCTTTGCTAATGATGAAAAATATAAATTGGTAATATCCGGTATAATAACACCAATTGTTGTTGTCTTCTTACTTGCAAGACTCCGTGCAACAATATTCGGTCGATAATTTAATCGCTTAATAACATCTTCTACTTTTTCTCTAGTTGATGGTTTAACATTTGGATTATTATTAACTACTCGAGACACAGTTGCCATTGATACGCCAGCTTCTCTAGCGACATCGTAAATAGTGATAGTCTGTTTTGCCATCTTGCGTCCTCTTCTCTATATTTAATTTTCTTTTTCAAATTCCCTCTTACTACTTTAACAAAGTATGAAAGCTTTTTCAATCACATTCTAAAACGTTTTCAGTTTTTTATTGGATAAAGCCTTAATTCTCCAGCTTTCGGCTAATAAAAGTTGCAATTTTTTCCAAATTTCTCTCTTCGTATGGTATAATCATTATGAGTAATTGGTTAAAATATGATTAAGATAACAGAAGGGGTAGTGTTATATGAATTTAAAACTAGAAAAATTACAAAAATATATGGTTTCAAATGATCTAGATTTAATTTACCTAGATGATGCAACAAGTGTAGCTTACTTCACGGACTTTGAAAGTAACCCACTTGAACGAATCGTTGCTTATGTTGTGACGCAAGACGACCATTTCCTATTTGTCCCAAGCTTGGAAAAAAGAGAAGCGACTGCTCAATCAAACGTAGAAAATGTCTATTCTTATACAGATGATGAAGATCCTTGGGCGATCATTCAAGCAGAGGTAAATAAGTTGGTAGATCAAGTTTCAAATATTGGAATTGATCAAGTCAGCCTGTCAGTAAAGCGCTACTTTCATTTACAGAGTGCTTTTAACACAAAACAATTCACGGATATTAGCTCAACAGTAGAACAAATTCGTTTAGTAAAAACACCGGATGAAATTGAGAAAATGTTGATTGCTGGAAAGTTAGCAGATGATGCCCTGAAAATTGGAATGGATATGCTAGAAGAAGGGATTACTGAACAAGAGATTGCCGCTACAATTGAAATGGAAATGAAAAAAAGAGGCGTTAGCGAAATGAGCTTCTCTACTCTTGTCTTATTTGGCGATCATGCAGCTAGTCCACATGGTAATACTGGAAGTCGAAAGCTTCAAAAGAACGAACTCGTCTTATTCGATTTAGGTGTCATTTATGAAGGCTACGCCAGTGATGTCAGTCGTACAGTTGCTTTTGGTGAAGTCAGTGATAAAGAAAAAGAAATCTATGATGTTATCCTGCGCGCACAAAAAACAGCGCAAGCAGCCGTTAAACCAGGTATGGAAGCAGGCGAACTCGACCGAATTGCACGAGGAATCATCGAAGATGCGGGTTATGGTGAATACTTTACTCATCGTTTAGGCCATGGAATTGGAAAAACCGCCCATGAATTCCCAAGTATCAATAGCACAAACGACACGGTACTTGTCGAAGGTATGTGCTTCTCAATTGAACCAGGAATTTATATTGATGGTGAAGTAGGCGTGAGAATTGAAGACTGTGTGTACGTAACAGAAAATGGTTGTGAACCTTTTACCACAACTGACAAAGCTTTTCGTAAAATTAACGCCTAATTAATAATAAAACCCATCCATGACTGAAAAATCGCGGATGGGTTTATTTTTTATTCTTCTATTTCTTCTACTTTTTCTGCGACTGCTTCTTCAATTGCTGCTGCTTCTTCTTTACTGTCTTCAACAACTTCCTCAGCTTTATCGGCAGTGTCCTCAACAACTTCTTCGGCTTTGTCAGCAGTATCTTCAACGATTTCTTCGGCTTTACCTGTTGCAAGATTAAAGTAAGCTAATGCTGCATCCTCTACATCATGAATAACTTGGGTTCCCTTTTCTCGAGCAAGTTCTAAGTATTCATCTGTACTCTCTAGCGTTCTAGCAGTTCCTTCACTTATATCTTTTCTGAATTCCTTACCAGATTTTGGTGCAAATAATAAAGCTACAATACCTGACACTGCTGCACCAAATATTGCTCCAAACAGGAATCCTTCAAAAAATGTTTCTTCTTTTTTCATATTCATCTAATCAACTCCCTTATTTTATTATTTTCTTTAAGTTACATTTTTGCTACTTTCTCACCAATTTTCTTAGTCAATCCTAAAGTCGATCCAGCTTGAGCTTTATTACTTAATGAACTCGTTAA
>CAYROB010000010.1:4328-13636 GCA_964425775.1 uncultured Carnobacteriaceae bacterium | reverse complement strand
AAGGAGGTAAAAAAAAGAACACCGTCAGTTTTAAATTTTGATCAGAATTTAAAGAAATATGCGGAATTATTAGTGACAACCGGTGTAAATGTCTCGGAAAACCACACTGTCGTCCTATCAATTGATGTGGACCAAGCACCACTTGCACGATTAATTACTGAAGCAGCTTACGAAAAAGGTGCAAAGAAAGTGATTGTTAAATGGGCCGATGATCAGTTGAGTCGTCTAGATTACAGCCATCAATCAACAGAAACATTAACCGATATCCCAGAATATAAAATTGCGGAAATGAACTATATGATTGAAGAAGGTGCTAGCCGAATTAGTGTCCGTTCTTCTGCACCAGATGCGTTAGCAGGTCTTGATAGTAGCAAGATTGCTGAAGCACGTAAGGCTTCAAGCATTGCCATGCGTCCAATGATGGAAGCAACGCAAGCAAATAAGGTAAGCTGGTTAGTTGCTTCTGCAGCAGGTGAAGAATGGGCCAAAATGGTCTTCCCAGAATTAGATTCAGCTGAAGAACAAGTCGATGCTTTATGGGATGCAATTTTTAAAGCTGTACACTTATACGAAGAAGATCCAATTGCTTACTGGGCTGAAAAAGTCGATATTTTACAAGCAAAAGCGGACGAATTAAACAAAGAGAAATTCACTGCCATGCATTTTAAAGCGCCAGGAACAGATTTAGTTGTTGGCTTACCTAAAGGACATATTTGGGATGGTGCAGGCGCAGTAAACGCACGCGATGAAATCTTTGTTGCTAACATGCCTACTGAAGAAGTCTTCTCAGCACCAGATGCAAATCGCGTAGATGGTGTGGTTGTTTCTTCTAAGCCATTAAGCTATTCAGGTGAAATTATCGATGGCATGGAATTCCACTTTAAAGATGGAAAAGTAACAAAAGCAACAGCCGAAAAAGGTGAAGATGTGCTGCTCAAGTTGTTGGAACAAGATGAAGGGGCCACACGTTTAGGTGAAATTGCACTTGTACCAGATGAGTCACCAATTTCACAATCAGGCTTAACATTCTTTAATACACTCTTTGATGAAAATGCGTCAAACCACTTGGCACTCGGTTCAGCTTATGCTTTCAGTTTAGAAGGTGGAACAGAAATGACTCGTGAAGAGTTAAATGCAGCTGGACTAAATGAATCCAATACACACGTTGACTTCATGATTGGTTCAGACAAAATGGATATCGATGGCATTAAAGAAGATGGGACAACTATCCCAGTATTCCGTAACGGAACTTGGGCATAATCTTTTCTTTCAAATAAAAACACAAAAATCCTTAGCGACTAGTAAAAACTAACCGCTAAGGATTTTTTGATTTAAAGTGTGGTAAAAACATAGTAAATCGCTCCAAGTGTTAGGAAGGCCGCAATCGGTACGAGTACTTTAAATTTCAAATGCTTTGTCTTGTGCCGAAACTGTTTCATTCCAAGCCAGGCACCTAAGCCTCCAAAGAAAAACGATACAAACAATAATGTCTTTTCTGAAATTCTTGGTTGACGATTCTTTGCTTTTCTCTTATCCGAATAAAAAAGAAAATAACTGAATAGATTTAAAATTGCAATGACAACAAGCAAAATGATTTTCATTGAATAATCATCAAAAAACATAGACTATCCTTCCATTGTTTCTTCAAATTCATCCAGCATGACGCGGACTTCATCTGTTGTTTCTGTTTCCATTAATCGATGTCTTAAGCTACTTGCACCGGCAATGCCACGAACATAGATTTTGAAGAATCGACGTAATGGTTTAAACGGTCTCGGTTCTTCTTTTGTGTAGTGATCAAACAGGTCAAGATGTAATCTAAATAGATCCAATAATTCTTTTGGACTATGTTCTTTTGCTTCAAGCTCAAATGCGAATGGATTTGTAAAAACACCTCGTCCAATCATTACGCCATCGATTCCATACTTCTCTGCCAATTCCAACCCCTTTTCACGGTCAGGGATGTCGCCATTAATTGTTAATAACGTATGGGGTGCAATCTCATCACGGAGTTCTTTTATTTCAGGAATCATTTCCCAGTGTGCATCATACATACTCATTTCATTTCTTGTACGCAAGTGGATCGATAAATTTGCGATATCTTGTTCCAACACATGTGTTAACCAATCACGCCACTCTGATAATTTACTGTAACCTAAGCGTGTTTTAACACTAACTGGGATTCCTCCAGCTTTTGCTGCCTGAATCAGTTCAGCTGCACGTTCTGGACGTTTAATTAAGCCACTCCCTCTTCCATTTCTTGCGACATTCGCAACGGGACACCCCATATTAATATCAATTCCTTTAAAACCAGCTTCTGCCATACCAATACTCATTTTCCGGAAGTTTTCTGGGTTATCGCCCCAAATATGCGCAACTATCGGCTGCTCATCTTCAGTATATTGCAAACGTCCACGAACACTTTGCTGTCCGTCTGGATGACAATAGCTTTCACTGTTCGTAAATTCTGTAAAAAACACATCTGGTCGTCCAGCTTCAGCAATCACGTGACGAAAAATAATATCAGTCACATCTTCCATCGGCGCCAGTATAAAAAATGGTTTTGGTAAATCTTGCCAAAAATTTTCTTTCATTATTTATTAATTCCTTTCAAGCGGGGATATTCCTTAACTCATTTAGTCGACGCGAATGTTCCCCCAATATTTACAAGCGTTATTTATTCTATCAAACATAACAAACTTTTCATATAGTTATACAAAAATAAAACATCCACTTTTGACAGTTTCCTGCCAAAAGCGGATGTTTGTATCACTATTTATTTTTACAATTTATTTTTCAGCTAGTTTTTTGTGAATATCAATCACTTCAACCGCTAAATCCTTGAAAGTAATTGCGTTCATTAAGTGGTCCTGACCGTGAACTAATAGTAATGATAGTTCAACTGGATCGCCACTTGCTTCTCTTGTGACTTATGCGCATTTTTTAAAGCTTCCTCAGCTTCTTCTAATTTTTGGTCTGCTTCTTCAAACTTACCTGTTTTAGCTGCATAAATCCCTTCCATTGCGCTACTTTTCGCATCGCCACCATGCATAATTAGTCCCATAATTGTTTCTAATAATTCTTCGCGTCCGTCCATAATATTAACTCTCCTTTTTTTTTGCGTTTACTATCAATCAATAAATTCTATTTATAAATTACTTGTGCAGTAAGTCAAGAGCTGATTGTAGAACTTTTTCGCCGTTAACCATACCGTAGTCTTGCATATTAACAACTTCTACTACGATGTCTTTTCCTTCAACAATCTCTTCATATTCTGATTTTTTATAACGAACTTGAGGGCCTAATAATAGGACGTCCACATCATTTTCTGCTAATTTTTCTTCAACTTCACTTACTCCTGCAGCAAAAACCTCTGCATCAATTCCTTTATCATCAGCTGACTGGTTCATTTTTGAAACTAATAATGATGTACTCATTCCAGCTGTACAAACTAACATGATTGTTTTTGTAGCCATTTTTACCATCCTCCACAATTATTCTTACTAATATTTTAATAAATACTTGTTACCGATTTCAAATCAACACATCTATTATTATACTTTTAATGCTGTCAAATGTCTAGCCAAATACTAGCTCTAACTAAAGCTTAATATTTTTCATCATCTGTAAATAGTATCTTTTCTTGCATTCTCATCTCATGTAAAATCCCACTTACAATCCGTGCTAACTCGGACAACTCCTCATATCTTTCTTGAGTTGCTTGCTGATCTTTAGTCGCAATCATTTTCGCAAAAGTCTCCGCTTCATAATACATGTTATTTTCGTACTGCTCTTCAAGCATCAAATCTCTTTCTTCTAGTGTTCGTACATTTTGTAAGCGGGCCTGATTTATTTCAGTTAGATGATCAATAACTAATATCTCATCTTGTCCGTAGATTTCCATTTCGTAAGAGGATACGGCAGTTTTAGCCATTAAAAGTGTGACATCAAAGTCCTCATATCTAAGAATTGCGGTGCCATTCCCATCAACGCCAGTTGCTATTTTTCGGGCAAAGTAATGGACTTCCTTAGGTTTACCAAATAAAGCAACCGCAGTATAGACTGGATAAATACCTAAATCCATTAAGACTCCTCCAGCAAACTTCAATGAGAACACGTTTGGTTCTTCACCGGCTAATACATTGTCATACCTAGATGAGTATTGTAAGAATGGTAATGTTGCACCACGGATGGTTCCTAATTTTTTAATTTCATCCGCTATGACTTGTAAATTTGGTATATGCATATGGCGGGCTGCTTCTAAAATAAAGACATCATTAGCCTTAGCCTTTTCTAGTAAATCATCCCATTGTTTTACATTCAATGTAGCTGGTTTTTCAACCATCACATGCTTTTTAGCTTTCAATGCCAACAATGATTGTTCATAATGCAAACTATTTGGTGAGGCGATGTAAATAACATCTAATGCTGGATTTTCCATGAATGATGTTAAATCTGTTTCAACATTCACTTCTCCATACTTTTCTGCAAACTTATCCCCACTTGCTTCACTTCGCGAATAAACAGTATTTAAGTCATAAGCTTCTGTTGCAAGAGCTGATTCGATAAAGCTATCCGTTATCCAGCTTGTACCAATCGTTCCCAACTGTAATTTACTCATTATTTATTTCCCCTCTCTTATTCTTTTATTCTAATTCGATTAAAACAATTTCGGGCCGATTATTTATGCGTAGTGGAAAATGGGCATTGCCGACTCCACTTGTTATAATCATCCGGCTCTCTGGGTATTGATCACTTGTAAAAATTCCAAAATCATACACTGGATTTAACCCTTGGTTAGGGGCATATACCCCACCCACTCGGGGTAAAACAACTTGTCCACCTAGTGTATGACCAGATAAAATGAGATTGGGTCTAGTTTGTTCATCCTGCAAATATTGCATGAAATATTTTGGCTGATGAGCAATTAAAATTTTTGTTGCCGCTTCACTAGCAGGTGAAAGTGTTATTTTTTCTAAAGGATTATCTTTTCTAGCTAAATCAGCTGTTTTTTCACATAAGCCCATTAGCCAAAATCCTGTGGTATCACCGAAAGAAATCCACTCTGCTTCATTATGCAGAACTGTTGCTCCAGATAGTTTTAATACTCTCTTTATTTCATTTAATTGACTATTTGCTAAATCTTGCTCGCCATAAATAACGTACGTTGGTGCTATTTTATTGAGTTGATAGAAAAAATCTTTTGTTTGTTCCAGTATCTTCTCTTGATTCAACTTATGGATAATTCCTCCACCAAATAGGATAACATCTGGGCTAATCTGCTCAATATCGACTATAATTCGATCTAAAAAAGCGAGAGATGTATTTTCTTGAAAATTTGTGTCTGAAAGAAAAACTATCTTTTTTCCTTTTACTTTTGGTAAATGAATAGTATATTTTGTTGTTTTATGACGATAATTTTGAACATATAAATAAATGATTAATAATAAGATTATTGCTAAAAACAGTATCCAGTACACTTTTTCCACCTCTGTATTCATATCTTATTAATAGTATATCACGAAAGATTATTGACTCGAATTAAAATCCGTTAAAAAAAACTATTACTCCACTTAGAAGTAATAGCTTTATCCTAAATCAATATTTCACCCTTCTAACCATTGGATGTCAATAATTTCTACTTCTGATTGCTCATCAATATAATTAATGACCTTTTGGAGAATCTTTTCTCCATTTTGTAAATTATTCGTAGCAAGTCCAAAACCTATCCTGCTGCGTCCCAAATGGTTTAGGTAACCAATTTCGGCAGTACTAATCTGAAAACGATGCTGAGTATGATCTAAAATACTACGAATAACACGACGTTTTTCCTTCAGTGAACCCACATAATACAAGTGAAGGGTCACTTCGATACCGACTAAATACATATTTTCTCTCAAAAGTACCGCCCCCTTATTACTTTATTCTTTTGGTAAAAACTCTTCAATTTTTTCAACAAGTGCATCTGAACTAGCTAATATTTCCCCACGTAGTTTAACAAGACCTGTTGTATATAAATTAATATACGAAAACTGTGACTCGGCAATCTCATCTAGCGCATCAATCTTTTGCTGGTTACCGTGCGTTCCTTGGCGGACATCTGTGTATAGGCCAAGTATTGGACGGTCCATTGCGTAAAAATACCCTAATTCCGCCGACAACCCACTATCCGGAGTGACGCCATCTAAAACAGCAATTAATAAATCAGATTCCTCTAAATAGGCATTGTCTCCTTGCGCAATCGCAATTGAATCCGCAAAGCCTGATTTATCATTGATGGCTTCATTTTCCTGTGGTAGATAAATCTCAATCCGATCGCCATACTTCTCACGTAACTTACCTACTACATACGCATTATACATTTGTTCCATTTCATTAAAAAGTGGTGCTCCAAAGTAAATCTTAAACGCCATTTTATCTGCTCCTTTTATTTTGTGCTTCACCCATTCTAATAGTAAATAGTTTTTTTCTCAATTTTAAATTAATATTCTTATCGAGATTAATTTTCATGTGTTATAATTTGAGTGAAGAAAATAATTTGAGAGGAGTGGCTAGAATGAAAAAGAAAACGATTGGGTGGGCTGCTGGACTTGCTTTACTCTTTGCATTAATCGGTTATGCCGTTGCCTCGATGGGCAATGATGAGGCTGAACCAGCCGAAGACCCTACTGAAGAAATTGTTGTCGATGAAGAGGATGAGGAAGAGGAAGCTGAAGAGACAAATGATGTCAACCAAACGCTCGCTGATTGGATACCGCGTATAAATAATGTTGTTTATAGCTATGAAGGATTTGGAAATGAATATGCTTCATTCAACTGGACACCTCAGTTTAATCAAGAAAACTATTACCAAATCGCTAAAGATAATGGTGGTACCACTGTAGTTGAAATTTATGAGTACCATGACGATGAGATTGTTCGCACGTTTAGCCGTCCGGAAACGTATTTCAGGGATAACTTTACATCAATCGGTGCAATTGATGAATACACAGAAAATGAAGTTGTCTTAAAAAAACCAATTGCGGTCGGTACAAATTGGTCTACTGGTGAGGCTGATTATGAAATCACCGCCGTCGATAAAGAAATCAATGTTCCGGCTGGTGACTATACGACAATTGAAGTGACGATTACCTATGATGATTCGGTCATTAAAAGATACTATGCTGAAGATATAGGACTCGTTTACGAGTGGACTGAAACTGAAGGCTTTGAAATTGAATCAAAATTAGAAAATATTGAAACAGATACAGTTGAAATAATTCCACTAACTGTTTACCAGGCAGATGATCAAGCGATGGGATTAGATCGAATCAATGCTGAAATCCAATTAAAGACAAATGATCCTGCTCGAATGGCCTTGCAAGAATTATTCACTGGTGAAGCAGATGGTTTCGAAAACATTTATCTTTTACCAAATGGAACGGAGATTAATTATCTATTCCTAAATGATGAAGATATCGTCGAAGTTGATTTATCAGGTGAATATATAACGAACATGAATGCCGGGTCTTCTGGTGAGTCCCTCTATCTAACTGGCTTAGGAAACACATTAGCTCAGTATTATGGGGTCGAAAAAGTTCTTCTCACCATTGATGGGGATAATTATGAAGGTGGTCATATTCTACTCAGAGATGGCGAATATCTAATCTATGATGAGTCAACAGTAAATGAATAAGAATTATGACTTGTCAAAAACAAAAACCATCCAAGAAGTTTATTCTCGGATGGTTTTTTTGACTGTTAAATTATTTGATTAATTCATAGATTGACTCTGCATAAATGGACATAGAACGCATTAAGTCTTCGACTGCCATAAACTCATTGGCTTGATGCATTGTATCCACACTGTCTGGGAACATCGCACCGAAGGCAACACCACGTTCGAGTAAGCGCCCGTATGTTCCGCCACCGATAATCATTTCATGCGCTTCAAGGCCTGTTTGACGATGGTAGACGTCCAATAGTGTTTGTACGAGTGGGTCATCTTTTGGTACATAGTGTGGTACTTTCCCTTCACCATCAAATGCACAAGAGACTTTTTCATCTTTTAACGTCTCTTTCATTTGTTTTAAGATCGTATCGCCATCTGTTCCTTGAGGATAACGCATGTTTGCAGAAATTCTTCCACCTTTTGCTTCTTCAAAGTTTAGAATACCAAAGTTTGAAGATAAGTGGCCCATCAACTCATCGTTGTGGCTGATGTTTAACTTTTCACCTTCATGGCTCTCATGTAAATAAGTTGCCGCAACTTTCAAGAAACTCCCTGCATCTTCTGCAAAATCAAAGTCATTTAAGAATGTTGCTAAGTACGTTCCAGCATTCTTTCCTTGTTCAGGTGTTGCACCATGAGCTGCTTTTCCAGTTAGGCTTAATGAAACAACATCCCCTTTAATATTTACTTCACCTGTTAAGTCATTAGCTGCTAAATACTCTTCGAATCCTGTGCGAATCGCCTCAGCATCCGCTGCCTTAACTTCTGCCTCTGCTTCTTGTGGTACCATATTGGCACGTAAACCTGAATCAAATGAAAGTAATTGATCAGCTGTCCCATTTTTACCTTCAAATGTTAAATCAACACTGACATTTCCTTTTTCACCGTTGATAATCGGGAAATATGCATCTGGTGAAAAGCCAAACTCAGGAACTTCTGCTACTTTCAAGTAGTGATCCATACAGCCCCAACCTGTCTCTTCATCGGTACCAATAATAACACGTACTCGTTTAGAAACGGGTAAGTCTAAATCACGAATCATTTTCATCGCATAATAAGCAGCCATTGTTGGTCCTTTATCATCGCTGGCGCCACGCGCATAAATCTTACCATCTTTAATGACTGGTTCAAATGGATCCGTATCCCAACCTGTACCTGCTGGCACAACATCCACGTGTCCTAAGACGCCTAGTAAATCTTCACCCTGACCAAATTCGATGTGACCGGCCCAATTATCAAAAGTTTCTGTTTCAAAGCCATCACGCTTCCCAATTTCTAAAAACGCATCGAGTGCTTCGACTGGACCCGGGCCAACTGGATATTCTTCAGTAGCCGCATCGTCGTCTCGTGTACTATCAATTGCCAGTAATGCAAATAGATCTGCTAAAAAATCTTCTTTGTAATCTTCGACAAGTTCTTGCCAATTTATCGTTGTCATTTTCAACATCGTCTCCTTAATTTTTATTTCAATAAAACAATCATACCATTTATTGTTCTTTTTTTAAAAGTTTTAGTTGTTCGCAACCTTCTGATCTTTTCGCTATACTATGAATACCATTAAGAAAGAAAAGTAGGTGAAAAAATGAATTCGATTACG
>CAYROB010000010.1:0-4279 GCA_964425775.1 uncultured Carnobacteriaceae bacterium | reverse complement strand
AAATAAGTTAGGCCATGTCTTATGCATTGGTGGTAACGCTAATATGGGTGGTGCCATTATTTTAAGTGCAATGGCTGCCTTACATGCTGGTGCTGGTTTAGTAACTGTTGCGTCTAACCCCGTAAATCGTTCGGCACTCCATGCTTCTTTGCCCGAGGTAATGTTCACAGACATGCACCAACAAAGTACCCTTGTTAAAGAAATCAAGGCAAGTGACGTGATTCTGCTTGGTCCAGGTCTTGGTCGAGATACTCAGGCTGAGAAAGTTTTTCATTTTGTGTTAAATCATCTTCAAGAAAATCAGTGGCTTGTGCTTGACGCAGATGCTTTATATTTTTACGCGCAACTCAATTCAAAGGAACGATTAAAGAGCAAAAACATTGTCCTCACCCCTCATCTTGGGGAATGGGAAAGAATTAGTTCCATTAAGGCGCCAGCTGATCAGATTGAAGTAAACCAAGAGTTTCTGGCAGACTTAAATCATGTTTTGGTTCTGAAGAAATCAGCAACTGAAGTATACATTGAAAAGGAAATATGGAAGAACACAGCTGGAAATCCATCCATGGCAACTGGAGGTATGGGGGATACTTTAGCTGGGATTATCACGAGCTTTCTTGGACAATTCAATAATAAAAAACAAGCGATTTTAAGTGCCGTCTATGTCCACAGTGCCATAGCGGATGAACTTGCCGAAACACATTATGTCACCCTTCCCAGTCAAATTAGTAAAGAACTCCCAATCTTCATGAAAAAGTTAACAAAAGAACAATGAAATTCACCTGAAAATGTTCTATGATAGGTAGAGTGTTTTATACCTTAAAAGAAAGTGTGATTTTTTGAATAAGAAAAGTAGTTGGCCGATTTTTGGCTTAGTTTCACTAGTTATTGGAATATTGTTAATGCAATACTTACGCCAAGTTTACTTTGTTGGCTTGATTATTGCCTTTATCGTTGTGGCTTTTCAAACACCCTCACCGCATGTTGACAAAACGGGTGAAGCAAACGACTTTAATATTGCAATGATTCGAGTTGTTGGTGCAAGTACTCTTGGATATTTAATAGGCGGCTATGCAGCATTACTTCTTTTCTAAGAAGATGCTACATACCCGCCCTTTTTTTATTTACTTTTTATTCAGGTTTTAAAATGGCTAACTCTTCATCCGTTAGTCGACGATAGCTTCCAAGCTCTAATGTTTCATCGAGTTTCAAACCACCCATTCGAATGCGTTTCAAATAAAGTACTTTTTTATCAACGGCTCGAAACATTCTTTTCACTTGATGGAACTTTCCTTCACGAATAATGACATGAACCTCAGAAGTATTTGCTTCTTCATCCACTTCTAAAATTTCAAGTTCTGCCGGTAACGTTGTAAAGTCTTCGACATCATCTTCTAAAAGTAAACCTTCTTCGAACTTTTTAACATCTTCTTCTGTCACAATTCCACTCACAAAAGCATAATATTCTTTGTCCACTCCACGTCTTGGTGAAGTTAATTGGTGCGTCAACTGTCCATCATTTGTCAAAAGCAATAAGCCTTCAGTATCAATATCCAAACGCCCCACTGGATGCGGTTCTTGCACTGAATCAGCCGGCTCTAGTAAATCAATGACCGTATCATGAACATAATCTTCTGTCGCACTAATTACGCCAGCAGGTTTATTTAGCATAAAGTAAACAAATTCCTCATAATAAATTCTCTCGCCACTGATACGGACATCATCGACATCCGGATCAACCTTTGTCGCTGAATTTCTAATAACTTCATCATTCACTTGAACATAGCCATCGCGGACAATTTTTTTTACTTCTTTACGTGTTCCAAAACCTGTGTGTGCTAATAACTTATCTAATCGCATAATCAAACTCCTATTTTTATTTAATTCCTAAGCGCATTCTGAAATTGAATGCTTTTATTCCAATAATCTTTTCAGCCAGCCTTGATTTCAACACTAAGTAGCCATAGACAGCTATACCAACCGCTGCAATTAACAGCATACCGACAAGTGCGTGTGCTCTAAGTTCGTAATTTAACAACATTCCAAATAGAACATAGGCCATTTTAGTAAATATTCCCATAACGATAGAAAGCACGAAGATTAATAATGTGCGTCTGGATAAATATTTAATTGAAAATGGATAGAAATCATTCATAATCTTAAACATCAGCAGAATCGTTACAAGTAAACCTAGTATAGTTGAATATAACATTCCGATTTCACCAGTTAATCGTAAAAATAGTGGTTGGGATATTATTTTAGCAATAAGGCCCGCCCCTAAGGAGTAAATTCCTAAACGTCGTAAATCAACGGCCTGTAAGATATTCCCTAACATCATGTAGAGTGCCATAAAGAGACTTGTAACGGCATAAATTTTTGTCGCAAATACACCGAATTCATTATATGAATAAAATATCGTGTAAAAAGGCTCGGCTACTACAATTACACCAATAATTGCTGGAATCATAATAAACATTAACAGCTGAACAGCTTCTTCAAACTGGTCGGCTAATCCTTCGTAATGCTTCTTAGCCAGCAAATTACTCATTAATGGGACTGACGTAATCGCCAGTGCTGATCCAAATGAAGTAATTATTGTACTCAATTTATGCGCATTCGCCTGAATAATTCCATAGTTTATTTGGACGGTTGCATCTGTTAAGTCTGGATAGAAATAATTCATTATTGGTGCGAATGTCTGTTGGTCAATCAACTGGAACACAATTAATCCTGTTGAAATAATAACAAAAGGAATCGATGTTTTAATAATTCCTTTTAATAGATTCTGTGTTGAAATGTGTAGCTTGTTTTTGCTTTCCTCATACTCACGATCCAATGCAGTCGGTGTTTGTTTTAAGCGATACAGCAAATAAATCATTGAGAATACAGCACCAATAAAAGCGGCAAAGGTTGAATAAGCAACTGCTGTTACAACTTCTTTGGCTAGTATTTGTCGCAAAATATAAGCTGCTCCCAAAATAAAAATCACACGAGCTAACTGCTCTAACATTTGTGAGATCGCCGGTTCACGCATTCGATTATGTCCTTGAAAAAGGCCTCTCGTTACCGATTGTGCCGGTATAATGAGTAGTGCAGGGACAAGTGATCGAATGACAATGGTTCCTGCTGCTTTATCAGCTATCGGACTACCCGCTGCGATTTGGGGAGCCAATACATAAAGTAATAGGGAAGAAATAATTCCAGTAATCCCCATTAAGATTAACCCTTGCTTATAAATATTTTTTGATATTTCATATTCGCCCCGGGCATTATAGTAACTTACTTGTTTTGAAATCGCTGAAGGTACTCCCGCTGTTGCGAATGATAAGAAAAATGCATAAGGTGTGTACGCCACCTGATAAAGCGCATGAGCTGCATCCGCTTCAACAGCATTCCCCATCCACATCATCCAAGGAATAATATAAATTGCTCCAAGTATTTTAGAAGTAATTCCGGCTAACGTCATCCAAGTGGACCCAGTTACAATTTGGTTCGTCTCTTGAATATTATTTTTAGCATCCATTCATTTATGTCCTACTTTCAACAATCATTCTAATTTATCGTAAAGAAAAAAGAGCTATCACAGCTCTTTTTTCAGCTTATATTCATTTTACTTGTTTCTTAGTCGTTTAGCAATGATGCCGTTAAACTAGTTTGCAACAATGTTGACTAGTTTTCCAGGAACAACCACTACTTTACGCACGGTTAATCCTTCGATATGCTGTTGGATATTTTCATTTGCTAAGGCCAATTCCTCTAAATCTTCTTTCGAAATTGTACGTGATGCATTGGCTTTTCCTCTTACACGTCCATTTACTTGGAAGACGACTTCAATTTCATCTGAAACTAATTTATCTTCATCATATGTTGGCCATGTTTCGTATTCAATTGAAGATTCACTTAATGTGATTCGTGCCCATAACTCTTCACCCATATGTGGGGCAACAGCGGCAAACATCTTAATAAACCCTTCAACATAATCGAGCGGCAAGCTCTTCGCTTTATACGCTTCGTTAATGAACACCATCATTTGTGAAATGGCTGTGTTAAATTGTAAGCTTTCAAAGTCCTCAGTTACTTTTTTAACTGTTTGGTTGTAAACAATGTCTAACGTACCATCGTTGTGTGTGCTAATGCGGTCACGTACTTTGTCATCCTCATCAATCAATAAACGCCAGACGCGGTCTAAGAAACGGCGTGCTCCTTCTACCCCTTCGTCTGTCCAGTCTTTCGCAGCTTCTAGAGGTCCCATAAACATTTCATAGAGACGCAATGTGTCCGC